>QZKE01000075.1 GCA_003598015.1 Actinomycetota bacterium
CAACCTCGGCAAGTACGTAACCACCTACGACGTGTCCACCAAGGTGGTGGCGAGCGGAGGAGATATCATCTGCGAGCGGGCCATGTACTGGACGCCCCCTGGCTCCAGCACGCGGGTGCTGGGGCATGACTCGGTAGGCTTCGACCCCTGAAAAAGCACCCCGGCGGCCGCAGGAATCAAGGGAGGGAGATATGGATAGCTACAGGGGCAAAACGGCGATCATAACCGGGGGAGCCTCGGGCATCGGGCGGGCCATCGCCGAGCAGGTGGCCATGCGGGGAGGCACCGTCATCCTTGCCGATCTCAACGCGGATCTGGCCGAGGAAACCGCCGCCGCGATCAGGGCCGGGGGCGGAGACGCCAGGGCCGCCCGCCTCGACGTCCGGGATCTCGAGGCGGTGAGCAGACTCGTGCGGGATACCGCGGAGGAACGCGGGCGGCTAGATTTCGTCTTCAACAACGCGGGCGTCGCCATCGGAAGCGAAGCCCACGAGCACACCCCTGACGCCTGGCACAAGGTGATCGATACCAATCTCTACGGCGTGATCAACGGCGTTGCCGCCGCCTATCCACTCATGGTCGAGCAGGGTTTCGGCCATATCGTCAACACCGCCTCCACGGCGGGCCTGATACCCGTTCCCGGAGAGATATCCTACGTGACCAGCAAACACGGTGTCGTGGGGCTATCCCTCGCGCTGCGCATGGAGGGGGCATTGCACGGAGTGAAGGTCAGCGTGGTCTGCCCGGGGTTTATCCGGACACCCATCTACGACAACGCCGAGCTCATCAAACTGGACCGGGAGGTCCTGCTGAGCATGCTGCCCAAGGGAACCTCCCCGCAGAAAGCCGCCCAGGTAATCCTGGAGGACGTGGAGAGAAACCGCGCGGTTATCATCCCACCGCGTCCGGCCAGGGTCCTGTGGTGGTTGAACAGGCTCTTCCCGTGGTTGACCTTCTGGATATTCAAAGGATTCGCCAGGTCGGCGCTGCGCAAGGCGAGGACCGTCCATTGACGATCCGCCCGTGAGCGCGCCGGCCTCCCCTGGCGCGACGTTCCCGCATCATCCCCGGGGTGCTGGCCCCTACTCCCCCTCCATGATGCGGCGGACCTCCTGGGGGATCTCCAGCTCGGCGGAACCGGCCGAGCACTCCGGAACCGCCGCCACCAGGTTGGGCACCCTCTCGTAGGGGACGGTGACGAAAACCACGTCCGGCCCGTATTTCTGCATGCGCCGGGCGGTCCAGTCCCCGAAGGTGATGTTGGTGCGACCGGTGACGATGGGATAGGAGATGGCCGAGGAGCAGAGAGAGCCCGTCACCTCAATCTGTAGCGGTATGCCGTCCCAGTAGTGGTCGAGGAAGATGAGGCGGCAGGCCTGTTCCGCGTTGCAGAGAAAGATCACGATGTCGGGGCGGACCTCCGCCGCGGCGACGGGGCCGACGAGGATGCGCTCGCTCAAACCCGTGGGCGGCTGCCCCGCCAGTGCCTGCATGCGGTGGAAACTGACGATGGAATGGGTCAGCTTCTCGCCGCGGGTGAGGAACCACTGCAGGCCGCGAGCCATGTCCCCCGAGGGCGGTTCACCCAGCCCGCAGTGCCAGGTGCCCCCTGGGCATGCGGAAGTCTCCTTGTCGATTACGAACGACTTCCCCCGCGCGGCCTGCTTCAGGGCGTTGCACAGCCATACGCGGTTGCGTTTCCCGGACTCGACTTCATCGTTGGTGAAGGTCACCGCCACCGGCTTGCTCTTTATCCCCAGCACCTCGATGAGCCCGTCCAGTTCGGTCTGCCATACCTTTTTCATCGTCCCACCTCCACCTCAACACCCCTGGTCAGCGACAACAGCGGCATCTGTCTTATCCTAGGGAGATTATATCCTATCCGTTTTTGCGATTCCCAACCAGGATCTCACGCTCAGGCCAGGGAGCCTGGGCCTGACACTTCTAGGAGAAGAACATACAATAGTATCACCGCTATGGGAAAAGGCGTGAGGCACAGGGCCTCACCGGAGCGGGAGAGGGGGAGCCGCTCGTGATCATCGACAGGGCATACAAGGAACTCGAGGAAACGCTTGGCCGGGATAACGTATCCCGGGAACCGGCGGTGCTGGACGGCTATGCCTGGCAGCCTTCCTTCAACACCGATCCTGATATCTGGGTGCCGCGCCCCGCCGCCGTGGCCCTCCCTTCCTCCACCGCGGAGGTACAGGCAGTGGTGAAGACGTGCAACCGTCACGGGCTCAAGTTCAAGGCTTTCAGCACCGGATGGGGAGCCCACGGTGGGCCGACGGTGGGCGGCGTCGTGCAGATCGACCTGAGGCGCATGAACCGCATCCTGGAGATAGACGAGAGGAACATGTACGCGGTGGTCGAGCCCTACGTCTCCGGCGCCCAACTCCAGGCGGAGGCCATGAAACTCGGGCTCAACACGCACATCATCGGCGCCGGGCCGGCATGCTCGCCGCTGGCCAGCGCCACGGCCTGCTGGGGAGTGGGGTGGGACGGCCAGTACATGAGCTACAGCCCGCGCAACCTCCTGGGAGTGGAATGGGTGCTGCCCGACGGCGAGGTCCTGAGCCTGGGAGCCCTCGGCTCGGGCGCGGGGTGGTTCAGCGGGGACGGCCCCGGTCCCTCCCTGCGCGGGATCATGCGGGGGTATGTGGGGGCCATGGGGGGCAACGGTGTATACACCGGGTGCGCGCTGAAGCTCTTCCACTGGCCGGGACCGCCCGCAAGCGAAGGAAGCGGAATGCTACTGGATTACGCCGCGCGGGTGCCGGAGGAGCTCAGGTTCCACATGTGTTTCTTCCCCGACAAGACGGCGTTCGCCGACGCCGGCTACAAACTGGGCGAGGCGGAGATCGGATACGTGGTCACCAAGGCGTCTACCGCGGGTTATCTCCTCAATCTCCTGCCCCATCTCCTGAAGAGACTCAAGGGCAGGCATGCCCTGAGAACGCTCTTGAGGGATACCTTCAAATACCTGTTTATGGTGGTTCTGGCCAGCGATTCCCCCGCGGAGATGCTCTACCAGGAGCGCGTGCTCACGGACGTGCTGCGCGAGTGCGGGGGCCTGGGGATGGAGCTGTTCCACGGCGTCCCCGCCCTGGGGTCCATGTTCTGGTTGAATTTCCTGCGCGTGACCATCATCCCCCTCATCTACCGGCCGGGGGGTCAGTTCTCCACCGGCTGGCCCAAGGATGAGACCTGGGACGAGTTGGTCGATTACGCGGAGTTCAGCCAGAAGACCAAGGAGGAGTGGATAGGGAGGGGCGGCATCCTGGACGACATGGGCGATTGCGCCTGGATGACCCTCTACGAGAACAGCGCCTACGCCCACTGCGAGGAGATCTTCGCCTACGACCCCCGCAACCGCACGCACACCGAGGCCATAAACCCCCTGAGTGTGGACTTCGCCATAACCGCCATCGAGCAGTGCATGGAGCAGGGGTTCAACTTCGACCCGCGCATGCGCAAGCTCTTCAGCCCCATGCAGGGCAACTACAACCACTGGCAGTGCATGATCCGGAGTGCCCTCGATCCCGGTGAAGCCGCCGATGCGGGATTCTATACGGGTGAGGAGGATTTCGACCTCTCTGCCGTGGAGGAGAGCAAACTCTCCAGGCTGCTCGCGTTGATACGGGAGAGGACCTGGTCGGATCCCCCACCGCCCCTTTAATTGCCCGTGCGGGCAGCGCTGGCTAAGACATCTCCTCCGCCTTACCGAAAATAAAGTATGGGGCGTGCTGCAGACCTCGTTGATGGGAGGGGACCATGCTCGAGTGCAGGGGCTGCGGGGTATCCAGGCTGTTCAGTCTCAGCAACAGATGGACGGACGACGGCATCCTGCTCTCCATGCCCCGGGGACTCGCCCGCCTGATCGTGATGGAGCGCGAACACATGGTGGAGATCTTCCAGGGCATCGAGGAGAAGCTGGGGCTTTCAATTGACATGATCATAATCGAGGCGAAGCGCAAGGACGCCTACGTCTACGTCCAGGATATAATACCGCCTCTTCTGGGAAGGCTGCTGCACATCCCCTTGCTTAGACGGTTCGCCTACTACGCCATGGTCATGCAGGCCTCCCTCATCGGGCTGGGAAAGGTCAAGTTGCTGGAGCACCGCAGGGGGGAGAGGCTGGTAGGCAGGATACACCCCGTATATTACCACGCCCTCTTTTGCGGCGACGCCTGGGGCGCCTTCGAGAACTTCGAGGGCCTCAGTGGCGAGATGTCGTTCGCGTTCTTCGGAAAAGACCTCTTCATAAACATCCAGGCTGCGCAGGACGCGCAGGTGGAGGAGAGGCTGCTGCTGCGGGAGCTGCCAACCATTGTCGCCCCTGCGGGCTATGAGCGATGCCGGGTCTGCGGCCTGCCCATTGAACTCTCCAACTTCAGGTGGGAGCCGGAGACGGGGAGGATACTGGATAGCAGGACGGGAGAGTGGCTCTTCATGCAGGGTACTCGCGCCCTCGACGCCGTTTGCAGGGAACTGGAGTACGAGCTGGGCGAGGAGATACCCCGACTGGTCTCGGAATTGACCTGGAAGTTCTTCCGCCGCATGAAAGTCGAGCATCCCGAGTTTTTCACAGATCTCACCTTCATGAAGGTGCGGGGGATAGGGGTCCCCGAAAACGAGACCCCCACGCCCGAGGAGCTGCGGGAAGGCGTGAACATCCGCAACGGCTTCAACGGGCCCATTCTTGCCGGCATGGTCGCGGCCGTCTGCGGCGGCGAAGATGCGAAATGGGATTGGGATACTCCCTCCCCGGGGATCATCAAGGTTAGGGTCGGCAATAGTGCCGGTACTTGATCCCCCACTCTCCGGTGATTCGTGCCAGTAGAAACCTCTTCCTGCATACATATCTGCGTTGCCCGGACGGGTTTTCCCTCCATCTCTGCTAGAATAACCATTGACGATAACATCGCAGGCCATACGGGACCGGGCCGGGCGACGGCCGGCAGTTATGGGTGGTGGACATGGAAGAAAGCACCCGGGTAGCCAGGGAGATATCCTACGAGGAGCACGTCTTCGAGGAGGAGCCCTTCTATATCCCGGTGGGCGACGAAGTGGAGACGTTCCGCGCCGCCTACCGCGCCAGCCTGCCCGTAAACCTCAAGGGCCCCACCGGCTGCGGCAAGACGCGCTTCCTCGAGTACATGTCCTGGCTCCTGGGCAGGGAAGGCGGCTTCGATCTTCCCCTCATCACCGTCGCCTGCCACGAGGACCTGACCGCCGGCGACCTGGTGGGGCGCTACCTGCTACGCGGGGACGAGACGTTCTGGGTGGACGGCCCCCTGACCGCCGCGGTGAAGGCGGGGGCCATCTGTTACCTGGACGAGGTGGTGGAGGCGCGCAAGGACACCATGGTGCTCATCCACCCCCTGGCCGACCACCGGCGCATCCTGCCGCTGGAGAAGAAGGGGGGCTTCATCCGCGCGCATCCCCGCTTCCTGCTGGTGGTATCCTACAACCCCGGCTATCAGAGCATGCTCAAGGACCTCAAGATAAGCACCCGTCAGCGCTTTGCGGCCATCGACTTCGACTACCCCGAACGCGCGCTGGAAGCGCGCATCATCGCGGGCGAGGGCGGCGTGAGCGAAGAGCTGGCGCGGCAACTCGCCCTGCTGGGGGAGAAAGCGCGCAACCTGGGCGAGAAGGAACTGGAGGAGGGACCGTCCACGCGGCTGCTCATCTACGCCGCCAGGCTCATCGGGCAGGGTGTCGGGGCAAGGCGCGCCTGCGAGACGGCCATCGTCTCCGCGGTCTCCGACGACCCGGTGATGCAGCAGGCCATGCGCGACCTGGTGGCCGCCGTCTTTCCCTGATACGGCGAGTGCTGGAGGTACGTCGTGACCTCATCCCTGAACATATCCATCTACATGTGCTCCCTGCTGGACGAGGCAACCGGGGGCGAGGCGGGCAGCGCCGCGGTCACCCTGGAGGAGGCGCGGGCGTCTTTCTCCCTCTTCGGCAAGGGCCTGAGCGAGAAGTACCTGCAGGCGAAGCCCCTGGGGGACGCTCCCGCCATACTGGCCAACCCGCGCCGGCCCTTCCCCTTCAGCAACGGCAGGGAGGTTTATCTCCCGCCCTACCTGGACGTCTTCGCTTCCCGCGAGGAGAACTGGAGGGTATTCCGCCTCTATACCTCGGTGCAGGCGGGGCAGTGGGAGGCGGGGACCTTCGACCGGCCGCGCGCGGACGAAGCCGCCGCGCGGCATGGACGGCAGGCCTGGATGGGCAGGAAGGAACCCCTGGCTTTTCTCCGCTACTATCTGGGTAATTTTCCCATGCCTTTCCTGGCCGCGGATATCTTCATCGCCCTGGAGACGGCGCGCGTATCCTCCGCCCTGGCCGGACGTTTCGCCGGCCTGGCAAACGATATGGCCTGGTTCCTCGCCCGCCTGGGGCCGAATATCGAGCCCGTGGACTACCGCACCACGCTCTGGAACGTCTTCTTCGACCTCCTCGCTCCCCTCGCGGGCGGCCGGACGCAGGGCGGTTACCCCCGCGAGGTCATGAACGCCGCCGCGGCGGTCACCGCTCCCGGCGCCGCGGTCAAGGACAGCCTGGACGCGACCCTGGCCATCTACGCCATCCTGGAGGCCATGCTCAAGGCCACCCTCGTACCCGAGGAGCGGCTCCTGCTGGAGGGCGCGGACGACTTCTTTACCGACACCATGCCCGGCCTGCGCGGGAACCGGGCTACCCGCTTCGGCAGGGAAGAGTCGGAAGACGCCGAACTCGTTCCCCCCGAGCTGGCGGAGGCCCTCAACCTCGATTTCTACTCCTACCTCCTGCCCGCCGGTGTCGGCGAGTTCCTGGTGGAGGATGCCCTGGGGAAGCAGTTGGAGCGGGAGAGCCCCCGGGGAGCCGGCCGCAGGACCAAAGACGAGGCGGAGGAGAAAGCCGCAGGGGAAGAAAGCGGCGTCGAGGAGCAACGCCTCCTCTACCCGGAATGGGACTACCTCGCCGCGGGTTACCGGCGCGACTGGGCGACCCTCTACGGGCTGAGGGCCGAGGAGGGAAGCGCGCTGGCCGCCCAGCGCCTGCTGGCAGAATGGGACGACCTGGTGCGCGAGGTGACGCGGCAGTTCCGCATGCTGCGGCTGCAGGAGCGCACCTGGAGGAAACGGCTGGAGTGGGGGGAGGAGATCGACATCTCCGAGGCGGTGGAGCGCCAGGTGGAACTGCGCTGCGGCCTCCCCCCCACCGAGAAAGTGTACATGGAGAAGCGGCGCGTAACCCGCGAGGTCAGCGCCCTTTTCCTCCTCGACCTCTCCGCCTCCACCTCCTCCGAGATCACCGAGGGCAGCCACACGGGAGAGACGGTACTGCAGGTGCTGGTAGCCAGCGTGGCCATCATGGCCCGGGCGCTGGAGCAGTTGGGCGACCGCTACGGCATCTACGGCTTCTCGGGATACGGCAGGAAGAGGGTGGAGTTCCTGCGCATCAAGTCGTTCGACGAGCCCCTGGGCGACGCGGTGTGGCAGCGGCTGGGCGGCCTCAAGCCCCTGAAGAGCACGCGTATGGGAACGGCGGTGCGCCATGCCCATCACCTGCTCAACGCCGAGCTGTCCTCCCTCAAGATGATGCTGCTGCTCTCGGACGGCTACCCCCAGGACTTCGACTACGGTGAGGACCGCACCGATCGCGAGTACGGCCTGCGCGACACCGCCCGGGCCCTGCGCGAGGCGGAGGCCGATCACATCATACCCTTCAACCTCACCGTGGACGCCGCCGGCCACGACTACCTGCGCCGCATGTGCCCGCCCCACGGCTACCTGGTGCTCAAGAGCGTGGAGGACCTGCCGGCCGAGCTGCCCAAGGTATATCTCAAGTTGCGGGGGAGCTAGGGGTCAGGTCTTGTTTTTTGGTTCTTCTCCAAAAAGTGTGGGTAGTTATGCCTCAGGCATAGGGGTCGGGCCTGGATTTATGCCTGAGCAGGCCAAGGTGTAAGGAGGATCGGTGAAGTCCATCCTCTTCAAAGCACCTGTGTATAGATGCAATCCATCAGGCTCAGGCATAAATCCAGGCCCGACCCCTATGCCTGACTCGACCACTTCCATGATCTCTTACCCACACTTTTTGGATAAGAACCTGTTTTTTGCATACTATAGTATGTTTTCCTCACCGAACCAGCCGGGTATTAAGCAAATGAAGCAAAAACTCATCATTACATACCGTGGTATGCAAAAAACAAGACCTGACCCCTACTGGTTGTTCTTCCTGAGCATCTTTCCAGCCAGGGCGCCGGGAACGGACTCCCCTCCCTCCACCACCGGTGTGCCGTTGATGAGCACCATGTCCAGGCCCTCGGGATAGCGCTCGGGGTCGCGGAAACAGGCTTCCGTGCGGAAAGCCTCGTGGTCCATCACCAGCAGGTCGGCGCGGTAACCCTCCCTGACCAGGCCGCGCTTCTCTATACCGAAGAACTCCGCGGGCAGGGAGGTCAGTCGCCGCACCGCCTCCGCGAGGTCCACGAGCCCCCTCCCGATGACGTAGCGGCCGATGAACTTGGGGTAGCAGCCGTAGAACAGCATGGAAGGTCTGCCCACACCCAGGAGTATGGTATCGGTGGTGATCATAGTGCTGGAATCCTGCAAGGCTGGGAAAGTGTAGCGCTCGGTAAAGGCGTCATCCGGCTCGGAGATGGTTAAAAAGGCCAGTATCCTTCCGTCCTCCTCCAGCAGGAGGTCGCACATGACGTCGAAGGGATGCATGCCCCGTTCCTCGGCGATCTCGATAAAACACCGCCCCTCCAGGTGCTTGTTCTTCTCCGAACTCACCGCCATGACATACAACGCGTCCCAACCCATCTGGCGGATCATATTCAGGGACCAGTTGTTCTTCCCGGAATGCGGCCAGGTGGGCTTGCCCTTCTCTATGTCGCGCAGCATCTCCTTACGCACTCCGCGGTCGGACAGTCTGTCAGTTACCTTCTCCAGACCGCCGGTGAGCGCCCATGACGGGAAGTAGGCCAGGAGTGGGGCGAAGGTGGTGGTGGTAGGCATGATGTCCATGGCGACGTCCGCGCCTGCCCGGCGGTTTTTATCCAACCGCTTGAGCACCACGTTCATGGACATGTCCAGGGCAAAGTCGGGCAAGACCTTGAGGGTGAAGCCGGGATGGCGGCACATCCACTTCAGCCCCATGAGGGTGAGGGGATGTACGGGTCCGGTCCAGGGCAGAGAAAAGATATGGGAGATCTGTCCCTTGATGTCGTTGAGGCGGGCCACCTCGGCCACCTCGTCGATGGCCCTGCCCAGGGTGCTGGCGGTATAGGAGCGCAGGTGGCTGGTGAAGATGCCGCCATATGGGGTGAGGGATCCAGACAGCTTCACCAGCTCGGTGGTATCGGAAAAAAGACCCGGGGGATACTGCAGGCCGGTGGAGAGCCCGAAGGCGCCCGCCTCCATGGACTCCTCCAGCAGCCGCTTCATCATCTGCATGGCGCCGGCATCCACGGGCCTGTCCTCCAGGCCCAGGGCGGAGATGCGCAGCATGCCGTGGGGGACCAGGAGGGCCATGTTCAGGAGGAGGCCCTTTTCGTCCATGCGCTCCATGAACTCCCCCATACTTTTCCATTTTATGGAAGTCTCGAAATCCATCTGGGTAAAGACCTCGAGGTAGTTCTTGAGCCCCTCGCGGTTCTCGTCCGTGATGGGAGCCAGGGACATGCCGCAGTTGCCGCCCACGAAGGTTGTGATGCCCTGCCGCACCAGGGGTTGGAGCAGCTCGGCCGCGTCATCCCGGAACATGGTGAGGTCGGCGTGGGAGTGGACGTCGATGAAGCCGGGGCAGACCACGCGCCCGCCGGCCTCTATCTTCCTCGCGGCCTCGCTCTCCTTCAGGTCGCCGATCTTCGCGATGGTTTCGCCGGCTATGCCCACGTCAGCTTTGTAGGGGGCTTTACCGGAACCATCCACCAGCAGTGCATCCTCCAGGATAAAGTCGAACAATCGGATCACCCTCCCTTCGCAGCCTCATGGTAAAAAGCTTCGTGCTGACCGGATTTACACGAAGCGTATATATTCAATCATATTGTACGGATTTCGTCACCTTTTATGGTCTGGCCTCGCGGTCAGGCCTGGCTTGATGCCGGACGGGTGCTCCGTGGAGACCCAGCCCTTGGTTTCGATGCAACGCTTAACCTCTCAGGGCGACTATTCCTGGTTCCGCCTCCAGGCGTTCCTGATAGCCGCGATAAGGCCGCTTGATTTCACAGCGGTATGGTTCAAGGGATCGGGTCCGTGCGTGAAGTCGAAATCGTCCACCTCGCGGTTCCAGTCTTTCCAGGACGGATGCCACACCCAAAGGGCATGATTCCAGCCTTCTTCCTCGAACAAGCGCATGGAGTCCTCCATGAAAGCGGCGGCTCCCGGCGCCCACCTCACCACCCCGAACTCCGTCACCGCGACGGGCGCACCGTATAGGCGCGAGAAATCCATGGCGGCGGAGAGGCATTCCTCCAGCCAAACCCGATCAAAGACCTCGCTTGCACCATCACCGTCAGTGTCGAATACCCCCGGATACGTATAGCCTTCATCCCCGGGACTCTGGTGCGTATAGGGATGGGGAGCATACTGGTGGACGACATATACCGTACGGGGATCGCCGCTGGGCTCCACGAAGGGAAGCCAGCCTACCGCGCTGTAGCCGTTCCCCCCCACCAGGATCGGCATTTCTCCGTCCTCCTCCCTGATGGCGGCGGTGATGCGCGGGAAGAGCTGGTTCCAGTCATAGAGGGTACCGCCGTATTCATTGTAGAAATCCTCGGGGTCCCAGGCATCCAGCAGCCGGTCATTGGAATTGGGCTCGACCATGAGCTCGTAACCTATCACCGCGGGATTATCGCGATATCTCCACGCGGTATACCGCCACATGTCGACCCAGGCGTCCTGGGCATTGCTCTCTTCCCAGACGCTATCATCCAGGTAGCTCTCGTCGAACCATGAACCAACCTCGTCCCAGTAGAAGGTGAAGTCGCTTCTGCCCGGCCCGGTGCGGAAGGCGATAACCGCGTACATGCCTTCTGAAGCGATCATCTCCAGGAGGCGGTCCAGGTTGGCCTGCACATCCCCGTCAAGCAAGTAAGGAGCCGTCTCCGTATACAACCCCGGATGGGACACCACCACGAAATTGGCGCCCATCGCGGCAAGCGCCCCCACATCGCTTCGGGTATAGGGAGGTCCCACAGGCCCGGGACCCATGAATTCGGAGCCGTCGAGTTCCGGGTAGACCCGGCGCTGGTATATGTTGGCTCCCCGCAGCATGGTGCCGTCCTCCCAGAGGGACCAGGCGTCCTGTGGCATGGCGTCCACCCGCTCGTCCTCCTGCCGCTGCGTACAGCCGGTATCGAAGGCTGTGGCGAGCAGAGTCGCCGCGAGCAGAAGCGGGACAACCGCCCGCATCACTTTCATTCTCACTCCCGTCATCCCCCTGACACGACTCCCGGAGTCAAGCCCGCTGAACACCTTACCGCAGCGTGATGGTTGCCACGGCCGGATCGCCCCGCTGTTCCGCCGCCTTCCCCGGGTTTCCGGGTTCCAGCTCAGCTCTCAAATAGAGCAGGACCCGGCCTGGCTTTCCAGGTATTTCCACGCTGCGGTAGAGCTCGCCTCCCTCCACCTCATAGCCGCCCGCGGGAGGCGCTGGTGCCTGTACGACGATACCCGCCAGCTCCATTCTCGCAGCGAGGTAGTTGTCCACCTCAATCACGATATGCGGGTCCCCTTCCCCCGCGGCCTGGAGCACCTGCGTGGAAAGCGCCGGGGTGTCCAGCGCGTCGAGGTCGGTCATGCCCCCCGGCTCCGAGCCGTCGTAGAAAGGATAGGACGATATGCCGTCCAGGTAAGCGCAGGAGGCTATCTTCCCATCCTCCACCTCTACCAGGCGGTACCCGGGATAGTGGTCGCTCTCGCCGCCCTCGTCGAAGTAGACGCAGGTCTGGCAGGAGTACATGGTCTCCCCCGTACCGTCCACCCAGGACACCCACGCGATCTCGTCGGTGTGCCGGTGGCCGCCGAAGACCGCATCCACCCCGTGGCGCGACACCATATCCAGCAGCGCCTGCTTCCCCTTCCCCCCTCCCGCGGATATGTAGACGGGCCCATAGGATATGTTGGCGAAGGAGTATCCCTTGCCGTCCGGCGTGTAGGGGTCATGGTGCAGCGCCACCACTTCGAGTTGAGCATCGCGGTGGGCGGCGAGGTCCTCCTCCAGCCAGGCCAGCTGGCCGGAATAGGTTGAGGGGTCGCCCTCGTCCTCCGCGTCCAGGACCTGGCCCTGCCATTTGCGCGGTTCCATGTAGAAGAGCTTGTTCATCACCAGGCGGTCGTCCTCCGGCCATTCGTAGGTGTCGAGGCAGGTGAAATGGCTGCCGCCCACATCGAAGGAGTAATAGAGCGGTCCTATGTTGTTCTCGTACCATCTCTCCCCGTCGATCTCGTTCACGTAGCCGTCGTGGTTGCCGGGAAGGAGGAAGGCCGGGACCTCCAGGTCCAGCAAGGCGGCGTAGAACCTCTCGCATTCGCTGAGCAGCTCGCCGGGGCGGCGCTGGCCGCGCACGAAATCGCCGAGCATGAGCACGAAATCGGGGCGGATGAGATTGACCTGGCGGATGGCCTCCGTGAAGAAGACGGGCTCGCCGTCCTGCGAGATACCCTTGTCCGTCTGGGTGGAGAAGAGGGACGAGTTAGCGAGTTCGTGGACGTGTATATCGGAGAGGGTGATGAAGGTGTAGTCGTCATCCGTGTCCTGCGTCACCGCAACGGCATGGGGCTGGCTATCGCAGATGCTCTCGCCACCGGCATCGGCCTCAACCTTCAGGTCGTAGAGCTCGGGGGCCACTTCAAATGGGAGCCTGAAAGCGACATGCCATACCTCCTCGCTGCGTCCTTCCATGCTGCGGTAAGGCCAGCGCTCGCAGGCACCCAGGTGCGCGCCTTCCGGCTCGAGTTCATAGACCAGGCCGGCGAGCTCATCCCGTGACGGGGTCAGATATGCCCGCCATCCCGACACCTCGACCGACCTCGATACCTCTCCCGCCCACAGGTCCACTTCCACCTCCAGGACCTCGCCATGCATCACCATGGCGGGATATCCTACGGTGGGCCAGACGAGCTCGTTGATGCGGGGTGGCGGGTATTCACCGCCGGAGGGATACCTGAAGAAAGGTGAGTGCAGGAAGGAGAGAAGCGCCCCAGTCAGCGCAAAACATACGAGGACCAGCACGATAAGGATTTTCACAGCCTTGCGCAGAGCCCGTCTCACCCGTATACCTCCTTTGCCGGCGGACAAGACCATGATACCAGCAGCCGCCGGTGAAGGTTCGCGGGCTAAGGGGTCGTATCTTCGTTCTTCGCTTCGATCGCCCCATTGTTTCCTGCCGCTTTCGGATTGTCAGCAACCGAAGAACGAAGATACGACCCCTTAGGCGTGTTCCTCGTCGATGCGCAGGGCGATGAAGAAGGCCGCCACGAAGAGCGCCGCCAGAAATGCCATGGCCCAGAAGAAGCTCTCTCCACCCGTCGCCGCCTTGATGCCCTCCATGGCCAGGGTCAGGACCACACCCCCGGCGTTGCCCAGCAGGAAGAGCATGCTCGTGGCCGTCCCGGTGAGGTGGGCTCCGGTGGTTTCCTCGGCGAAGGCCAGCAGGATGGGCAGGGCGCTGAGCAGAAAGAAACCGAGGAAGCCCCCGACCACGAAGATGAGGAAGGTGTTCTCGAGGGCACCTACCAGGAACAGGGTGGGCACGGCCATGAAGGCGGCCAGGAGCAGGAAGGGCTTGCGCCACGTGAGCTTGTCGGAGATGGCGGGGATGACTATGCAGCCTACGACCCCAGCGACCACCATCACGGCACCTATGTATCCCGCGGTTTCGGACGTGATACCCTTGGGCCCGAGGATATCCTCGATTAATTGCATGAGGCCGACGAAGGAGCCGTTGCCGACGAAGATGATCACACACAGGATACGGAAGTTATGCAGCCCGAAGAGGGAGCGCAGGCTCTTCATGTTGATGGCCACGTCCTCGCCCAGGGCCTCTTGCTCCGTCCGCTTGGGCGGCTTCGGAGGCCTGGCCTTGCCGAGAAACGCGAACAATACAAATCCGGCCAGGGCGGCCAGGCTGTAGATGAGCACCACCAGACGCAAGGCGCCGAGGTCGTCGCCAAAGGCCTCGAGCATCGGCTGGGTGGCGGCCTGGGCGATGATCATGCCCACGAAAAGAGACAGGGTCGCCAGGCCGCTCGCTATGGCCGATTCGTCGGATGGGAACCAGGTGCTGACCATCTTGGTGATGCTGTTGAGCACGAAGGGCTGGCCGACCGAGATGCCGATCATCCCGATGAGCACCAGGGCGTAGTTATCCACGAAGAGGCGGAGGAAGGAGAAGGCCGCGGTGAGGACGGCGCCGATCATCACCGCGTAACGGAACCCCTTACGGTCGATTACGAAACCGGCGGGGATAGACACCGGTATGTATACCAGCGGAAACATGAGCATCAATATGACTATGGGCAGCTCTGAGGAGAAGCCCATCAACTCCTGGGTGCGTGACAGTATGGGAGCATAATTCAGCCACATGAGCTGGGTGAGTGCGGCCACGAACATGAACGCCAGCAGCACGATCCAGCGGTAGCGATAGGTAGCGGACTTCTCTTCCCCTTCCATGACAACCCCCATTCACACCAGTATCAAGGGGCCTGGAATGTCGAGTACTTGATGTGTCTCGTTGTTCGCCTGAGATCGCCCCCCGAAGACTCCACGATTACCATTTTCTGGTTCGATACTCGATATCCGAGATCTGACCCCTATTGCCGCTCTTCACCTACCTAGCATAATCCACATGAGGCATTAATGGTAGCTTGCATTCCTGGAGCCGAACATTATATGAATAGGGTGTACATTCAAACACGGACAGGACGGCTCGTTCGGTCTCGCTCACACCAGGACCATGCCCGGCGGCAGCCGCATGGATCAATGGATGGCAACGGATTCATGGGAAGAAGGGGGAGGCGGAGATGAAAGACCTGCGGGGAAAGGTGGTACTGATAACCGGGGCCGCCCGCGGCATGGGCAGGCTGCACGCCTACGCCTTCGCGCGCGAGGGATCACGCGTGGTGCTCACCGACATCGACGAGACGGAGCTCAAGAAGACGGCCGGCGAGATGCGGGAAGCGGGCTACGATGTCTCCTCCTACACCGTGGATATCTCCAGCCGCGAGGCCTGCTTCAAGCTGGCCGAGAAGGTCGAAGACGAGGTGGGTCCCGTGGACGTGCTCGTGAACAACGCCGCCATCGCCACCAACGAGAGGGTGCTGGACACCTCCGAGAGCGCCTACCGGCGCATCACGGACGTCAACTACCTGGGGCAGATATGGATGATGCAGGCTTTCGTCCCCGAGATGGTGAGACGCGGCTCCGGCCACGTGGTCAACATCTGTTCCATGGCCGGCAAGGTCTCCGTGGTCAACCTGGCGCCCTACTGCGCCACCAAGTTCGCCCTCATCGGCATCACGGACGGCATCCGCCAGGAATTGAAAAAGAGCGGCGTCAAGTTCACCATCGTCAATCCCGGCTACATCTCCACCGGCATGTTCGAAGGTGCCAAGGTGCCCTTCATCACCCGCTGGCAGGACCCCCAGAAGGTGACGGACGCGCTGTTGGAAGGGGTGAAAAGGGACAGGGCCGAGGTGTTCGTGCCCCGTTTCGTCTCTCATCTCACCGCTTTCATCAGGGGTCTCGGCTTGCCCAAGCTGGCCGATATTGGACTCGCCATCTTTCGAGCGGACAAGTCCTTCGCCCCCATGCACAAGGACCGCGGCAGGCCGTTCTGAGTACGGAAGAGCGCCGGCGTCTCAATCCAGACGGCAAAGCCCGCCAACGCGGGGGAGCGGCCGGGCCCGGTATATCCAACGCGGCATGAGCGGCTTCTCGATCAGGAGCAGGGAGGCGTGCTCGCAGCCGTGCCGTGATCGTCCAATGAGGCCAGGAGCTGCTTCCAGTCGAGGTCCTTATCGGAGGACATCGCCTTCATATAACCCACGGCCAGGGCGATGCGGTTCTCCCCTTGCGCCGACATCCCCAGGATATCCGAATAGTAGAAGTCGAGGGTGCGGGTGGAATACGTCTCCAGCTCGGCGCGGGAGTATGTCTCCGAAGACGTGATATCGTGCGTGTCGTCGCGGGAGTAGATGGGCCTCGCCAGCCTGGCGCCCGGGGTGCCCTTGAGATATTCCTCCGCCCACAGGCACTCCTTGCGCACGATACGGTCGATGATGGGCTCGGCTTCGGGGTTGAGGGGCGGGATGAGGCCTTCCATGCGGGCGTACTTCTCGGTCATGAGGTTCCGGCTCTTGGCCTGCGCCATCTTGAGGTCGTTGAGGTAGCTGGCCAAGGTGGTCTCGGACCAGGTGAGGAAGTTGGCGGTGCGGATGGTGTGAAAGGACTGCCGGTCCTCCTGGCAGGAAGCGCTCCTTCCCCTGGCCTGCACGGAGGTGAACATCTCCCACTCGATATCGAGTATCTCCGAAATCAACTCCTCTTTCCTGCGCATAGACCCCTACCTGCGTCGATGTCGTCTCCCGGCAGAACCTGGACGCGTTCCGCCCATGCGGTCCCCGGCCCGTGCGCTAATGATATCCCGCGAAACTCAATCCATTCAACCCAGCGCATCATGCGCAGTAGATATGATAATCGCTTACCCCGGCAGAGCACCCCGAATCTCCAGCCCGGGGAGAAGGACCTCCGGAGAAGGAAGAAACGTCCCTTATTCTCCGGCTTCCCTTTGCGCTATCTCCAGCGCCTTGGCCTCCAGCTGCTCGCTGTACTTCTCCCACTGCGACTTTTCATCATCCGGAGCGCGCCACAGCTCGAAGCGGCAGGTCTCGGCGCCCGCGGGTATGGTCTGGGTGAAACGCACCTGCCAGTCCGCGAGCAACCCCTTCTCCTTCACCGCCTCCAGCATCCCCTGCACGAAATAGCGCTGTACGCGGCAGTCGAAAGCGGCGTAGTAGTCCTGGTGCGGGCACCACAGGATATGGAAGCTCACCTTGTCGCCTGAGTCGATACTGGGTTCCTCGAGGGAGGCGTAGGCGATGCAGTTGACCACGGTGGCGAAGAAGCTGGCTATCTCCGCGTCGCTCAGCTTCTCAGGTTTCTCCAGGCTCCCCATCATCTGCCGGCCTATGTCCCTGCCCGTATCCCTAAGGGCTTCCTTTACCACCCGCTGCCCTTCCCCGCCGAACTCCCGCTCGCAAGCCTTGAGGACGCGGATGACCGCCATGGCCTGCATGGTCCCCCATATCCACAGCACGCTGGGGTCGAAATCGGTCTTCGCCAGCACCTCTTCTCTCAGCCTCCGTAACCCTTGTGCATAGGGGAAAGTGAAATCGAAATCCTTCCAGGACTCCTCCTTGCGGTGGTCGTAATGGGTCATCTCTCTCCCTCCCGGGTCGGGACTCGTAAAACGAGCAATCCGCCATTAACTGGCATGCCTCCAATCCCTCAGCGGGATCGGATACGCGAATATGCTTCCATATCATACCAGAATACTTGATTTTCGAGACCTGGCCCCACTCTATCTGGTAGCATATACCCCATAAGGGTCGGCGGCGGCAGGAGGAGGCAATGAGCGAGATAAGAGCGAGGATGGCTTACCGATGGGAAGCCATGCAGCTACGCTTCTCCCGCAAGCGCTTCGGCTTCTGGATACTGTTCAACCTGGTCGCGGTGGTGTTCATCAGCGCCCTGATCATCTTCTACCTGGAGAGGGGGAAGAACCCGGGCATACACAGCTACTGGGACGCCCTGTACATGGTGTTCATAACCATCGCCACCGTCGGCTACGGAGACATCACCCCCGTCACCGCCGGGGGGAGGGTGACCGTCATCATCACCCTGATCCTGGGCATCGGCGCTCTCAGCGGCTTCATCACCCTGATGGCCACCAGGAGGGCGGAAAAGGCGAGAAGGAGGTACAGCGGCTTGGAGGTAAAAACCGAGAGCAGGAACCATATCGTCGTATGCGGTTGGAACAGCAGGGGAAAATTCGTCCTCGACAGGCTCGGGGACGAGCTGGAAAAGGAACGTACCCTGGTCATCCTCCTCTGCGACCTGGAGGAAGCCCCCACAGATGAAGAAAAAGCCTTCTTTCTGCGGGGAAATCCGGTGAGTGAAGCGGACCTGCGACGCGCCAACGTAGCCGAGGCCCGGGCTGCCATCCTGCTGGCCGACGAGAGCAAGGGGGGGAGCAGCGGCGACGTGGATGCGAGGACGGTGCTCACGGCTCTGACCGTCCGGGGGATAAATCCCGAGATCAAGATGACGGCCGAAGTGCTCGAGCCCGAGAACATCCATCACCTGGAGCTGGCCGGTGTGGGCGAGATACTCGACACCAACTGCTTCCTGGGGAACCTTATCGCCAGGTCGGCCATCCATTACGGACTGATCAAGACCATGACCGGAATAGTGACGAGGGAGGCAGGGTCGCGCATATATACTCTTCACGCATCCGCCGAGATGGTAGGGCGCACCAAGACGGAGGTGGAGGCGGCGCTGCTGAAGGAGCACGGCGCCGTCCTGCTGGCCATCGGCACCAAGGCCGGGTTCAAGCCCCACGACGAGGATTACCGCATAGAGGAAGGCGACTTCCTCACGGTCTCCGCGCAGGAGAAACCTCCCGGGGCTATCACGCAACAGGAACAGCGCTGAGCAGGCTCATCCACCCTCGACCCAGCCATGCCGCCCACGATCATGGATAAGAAGGCTCAGAGGTGAACAGCCGTTGCGACATCACCGGGACGGACAGTGGTACGTCCCCGCCCGCATGACCACCGGACCCCATATGTCCCGACGGCTCCCGCTGGAGCAAATAAGCTGTAGCGCCGTTCAGAGGTAGGCGCCGTGCTCCAGGACGTACTCCACCATCGTTCGGACGTTCTCGTGCCTGGCGTTGTCCGGGATGCCCAGCGCTCCGCTGAGGATGTAGCCGCCCCCGGGCGCCACCTCCTCGATCAGCCTTCTGCAGTACTCGCGGATATCGTCCGGGGTGCCCGCCACCATGAGGTTCATGGGCACGTTGCCCGCCACGCACATATGTCCCTGCAGGATCTTCTTGGCCTTGAATATGTCCCCCGTGTCGATGTTGCAGACGCATCTGGCGGGCGGGAACTCCAGCATGTACTCGAAGAGGTGGGTGCAGTCGCCCTCCAGGGTGATCATGGGGACCATGCCCCGCGCGATGACGGCGTCCACCACTCTCTTCAGCGTGGGCAGCGAGAAGCGCGCGAACTGCTTGGGGGAGAGCGAGAAGGACCGCTCGCAGAGGATGACGGCGCCCCGCAGACCCGTTCCCAGAGCCATGTTCTCCAGGGCCATGATACACACCGGCGCCAGCATCTCCGTCACTTCCTCCACCATCTCAGGGCGCCGGTAGAGGTCGCCGGAGATCTCCGTCAGTCCCCGGAAGAGGAGGGTGGTGAGGTCGTACGGCTCGAAGGACATGGCCGCCGTGAGTACCGGAACGCCGTATTCGTACTCCACGACGTTGAGCATGCGGTTGTAGAAAAGGGTGAAGGAGAGGAGTTCCCGGGCCATCTTGAGCAGCACTTTCTTGTCCCATCCCTTGCGCGGATGGTAGAGGGGAGTCATGCGGGGAACGATCACCCGCCGGAAGAAATCGTACTTTTCCTCGATGAACAGCGGATATTCCTCGGCCTTCAGGCGCTCCTTCTCCACGAACTGGAAACAGACATCTTCGTCGATGTGAACCCCGGGCAGCTTGAGGATGTCCAGCTGGGAGAGGCGCACCAGCCTGCCATGGTTGTTCATGTGCGCCGGGAATATCGCGTCGAAATCGGTGTTCTCCCGGGCGAACTTCAGGAAGGCCTCCCCGCATTTCTTCCTGTCCATGATGAAGTCCGCGAAGGATACGCCGGAGTAGAAGGCGGGGTAGAGGGTCATGCCGTTGGTGATCACCGGTACGCGGTCGGGGACGCCCAGCGCCACGGCCGTCCTAATGCGCTCCTCCTTCTCCCGGAAACGCCTCTCGGCGGCCGCGCTCTTGAACCTCCTGCGCCTGGTCAGATCGCCAAGGACCTTGGCGCCCCTAAGGGTGATGCTGTCCTTGCACCCCTCGGAGCGGAATACGTCCCACGCCCGGTCCAGCTCCCGTATCGCCTCGCTGTCTCCTCCGGTCCGTTCGGATGTTTTCAGCACGACAGCTCCTCCCCCCTCCGGTTTCCATAGCCCGGTATCATACACGGATGCGGATACGACCGCTGTTTGGTTTACCGTATGGTAAACATAATGCCGCAGAGGACCGGTGCTGTCAATCGAGCGAATTAACTCACAAGGTTTTCTCCGAGAAGTGTGGGTAGCATACGTTCGGCCTCAAGGCCGGACCGTTTAGGCACCCGTATCAATGACACGCCGGCATGGACTTGTCTCGTGTGGTCTCCTCCCTTACCGGCATGATCGCTCCTCGGCGGGGCAGTCGCCAGCATGGAGTTACCCCAACCGCACGGCGATGCAGCCACCCCCTAGGCGGCGGGATGGATGGAGAGATCGAGGGTGTTGCCCGTTATGGAATACTCGCATTCGGCCTCCCGGCCGTAGCGGTATTCCCACAGGGCGAGGAGCCTGCCGGCGACGATAGGGGCCACGAAGACGTTGTCTACCACGATCCTCGCCCCCTCGCCGTCCGCCTCCAGCTTCCGGAGCAAGCCCAGCCCGCGCAGGGCCAGATCGCCGCGCAGCCCCTCCTCCTCCCAGGGATCCCCGCCCGCGGGGGCGGAGGCCAGCTTGCGGGCGAAGAGGCGCCTCTCCACCTCCTGGAAGACCTCCAGGGCCGGCTCTCCCAACTCGGCATGGACCTCCCTGATCATGGAGTCGAAGAGGTAGAGGCTCGCGAAGATCACTCTCTGCCCGCCGGCCCTCTCTGCTATCATGCCCCGCTGCGGGTCCCATACGAATAGATCACCTATCCCGCGGGGCGCGCCGCACCTTCCGCACGCCGGCAGGGCCACCGGCGCGTGCCCCCTCGCGGGGACGAGCCGGGCGGGGGCCAGGCGGTGGTAGACGCCCTCGCCGGCCCCCGCCGGGTCCTGGCGGATCTCCACGATGAAGGCGCCGCCTTCCTCGCGGGTATGGCAGGTCACCGGAAGGCCGTAGAAAGCCCTCACGAAACCGGCCACCAGGGAGGAGACCAGCCGGGGGTTGAAGGGGTGGGATACGCGCAGCCTGGTCTCCCTCCTCCCCTGCCCGCCCTTCTGGGCAAGGAGCTCGATCCTGCCGGCGCCGATCCCCTCCATCAGCTGCGCACTCATGGCGTAGACGATGCGGTGCAGGGGCGGCGTGGAGGCCAGCCTGAAGAGTGCGGGGTGGGACTGTATGCTGTCCCTGACCACGCCCTCGGCGGCGCTGGTCGCTGCGTTGAAGACCAGCCTGTCGAGGGGCATACCCATGATCCTGCCCAGCTCCTCCATCCAGCTGTTGGCCGCGGAGACCTCGTAGACGATGAGGTTCGCCGTCCCGGCGGACCGGTCCACGATGCAACCGTCCTCCCAACGGTGGGTCTTGCCTACCATTCTGTGGACCCCGCATTCCCTGCATTGAGCCTTCATCTTTCGCTCCTTGTCCCCACCGTGCACTCGCCTGCAACCGGCACAGGAATCCCACACCCCGGATATTCCTCTTACCCTCCACCTCCGGAGCTCACAGCTTGTAGTCGACGTATACCTTCCTCCCGGATGCGGCCGAGGCGAGGATGGCGTCGCAGACCGCGGCGCAGCGGTAGCCGTCCTCGAAGGTCGCACCCAGGGGGGCTATCTCCCTGTCCTGGGCGACGCAGGCAAGGAAGTGGGCGAATTCGTGCACGAAGGTGTGCTCCCAGCCGATGACGTGTCCGGGGGGCCACCAGGCCTCAGCCCAGGGATGGCCGGGGTCGGTGACCAGGACGTCGTGAAAGCCCCTGACGGTCTCGGGCTCCTCGTCCATGCGGTATATGCGCAGCTCGTTGAGGCGTTCGAGGTCGAAGCAGAGCGTCGCCGTCTCCGCGTTGATCTCGAAGCTCAGGCGGTTCTTCCTCCCCGCCGCTACGCGGGTCGCCTCGAGCGTACCCGTGGCCCCGTGCGCGAATTCGACCGCCGCGGCGAAGGCGGCGTCGACCCCTTCCCCGCTTTCCCGTCCGCCCTCGTGCGGGGCCGGATCCTGGGTCACGGCGCTCACGGCGGCGATCTCTCCCACCAGGAAGTGCGCCAGATCGATGGCGTGGGATCCCAGGTCCCCCAGGGCGCCGCTGCCCGCTGCCCCCCGGTGCAGGCGCCAGGAGTCCCCGGCCCCAAGCGCGGGCATGAGCCATTCCTGGAGATAGGAAGCGCGGTAGTGATAGATACGGCCCAGCGCGCCGTCCCGCAACAGCTCCCAGGCCAGCCGCACCGCCGGGACGAAGCGGTAGTTGAAGGCGGTCATGTGTTTGGTCCCGGCAGCGCGCGCCGCCTCCAGCATGGCCCCGGCCTCCGCGGCGCTGCGCGCCAGCGGTTTCTCGCACATCACGTGCTTGCCGGCTGCGAGGGCGGCGATGCAGGGCTCGGCGTGGACGTCGTTCGGCCCCGCGTCGTCGAAGATATCCACCGCCTCGTCCTCCAGCATGGCGCGCCAGTCCGTGTAGTGCCTCGCGTAGCCATAGCGCCGGCGCGCCTCCGCCACCGCTTCCCCGTCGCGCCCGCATATGGCGGCCAGCTCCGGCACGGCCGGGGGCGGGGTGAATATGTAGGGTATCTTCTTGAGCGCGTTGGAATGTGCCTTGCCCATGAACCTGTAGCCCAGGATGCCCACACCCAGGTGGGGCGGACGGTCTCCCCCGCTCGCGCCGCTGCGGGGAGCTGAGTGGCTTGCTGCTATCACGCCCACACCCCCTCATTCCTCCGACCCGAACACCGCGTCGAAGAGGGCGCGGGAGGGGACCGGCTCCAGGCGCCGCACCAGGGCCAGCGCCTCCTGCACTCCCTGCTCGCGGTCCATGCCGTTGTCCTCCCATTCGACGGACAGCGGGCCCCGGTAGCCGACGTCGTTCAGGGCGCGAAAGACGCGCTCGAACGGTACGCCGCCGCGGCCGGGGGAGACGAAATCCCAGCCCCGGCGGCGATCTCCGAAGGGCAGGTGGGACGCCAGGACGCCGTTGCGCCCGTCGAGCGAGCGGACGGCGTCCTTGACGTGCACGTGGTAGATGCAGTGCCCGTACTCGTACACGAAGGCCACCGGGTCCACCATCTGCCAGTAGAGGTGGCTGGGGTCGAGGTTGAGGCCGAAGGACTCCCTGTAGCCCATGGCCTCCAGGATGCGCCCCGTGGTCCAGAAGTCGTAGGCGATCTCCGAGGGGTGCACCTCCAGCGCGAACCGCACCCCCTCCGCCTCGCAGACGTCCAGGATCGGCCCCCAGCGCTCGACCACGTCCGTGAAGCCCGCCTCTATCGTCTCCGGCGCCACGGGCGGAAACATGGCCAGGGTATGCCAGACGCGAGACCCGGTGAAACCGGTTACCACCTTCGCCCCCAGGCGGGCCGCCGCGCGGGCGGTGCGCTTCATCTCCTCCCCCGCGCGCCGCCGCACCCCCTCCGGGTCCCCGTCCCCCCAGACGCGGGCGGGCAGGATGCCGCGGTGGCGCTCGTCGATGGGATGGTCGCACACGCACTGCCCGACGAGATGGGCGCCCACGGCCGTGCAGGTCAGCCCGTGCTCCTCCAGCAGCTCCCGGCGGGAGCGGAGGTAGGCGTCGTCCTCCAGGGCGCGCTCGACCTCGAAGTGGTCGCCCCAGCAGGCCAGCTCGAGGCCGTCGAAGCCCCAGGCGCCCGCCCGGGCGGCCACCTCCGCCAGGGGCAGGTCCGCCCACTGCCCGGTGAAGAGGGTTACCGGCCGCCTCATGCGGGCCCCCCGGCCTTACGCCTTCCGGAAGCCCCCCGCAGGTAGAACCCGCCAGCCGCCAGGAGCAGCACGCAGGAGACGGCCGCCAGGCCTAGGGGGATGTAGAACTCCACCATCTTCATCTTGTCCAGGGTCCCCTTCGCGTCGGCCGCCGACTCCGCGATGGAGTCCTCGTCGCTGACCCACGAGTACTCGAAGACCTTGCGCGGCTCGCTCTCCCCGAGGGTGGACTCCAGGCTGGCGAGGGAGAGGAGGGCCGGACCGAGCTGGGGGTCTCCCGCATACTTGACCAGGATGTCGGTTACGGACCCCAGGGCGGCGTAGTCCGGCTCGACGGAGAGGCCCTCTACGTCCTTGCGGTTCCCCATGGGCATGCCCGTCTCGGGCTCGAGCAGGGCCTCCACCTCGCCGCTCCAGTAGTACTCGAGGGGCACGGGCTGCTGCATGGCCTGGTTCAGGGCTTCCAGATCCTGGGGGGAGAGGACGGTGACGGCGAGGGCGAGGATGCCCTCCACGTCGGCTCCCATCTGCGCCAGGCCCGCCTTGACCTCCTCGAAGGATACCTCCGCCGGGAGGCCGAGTCCGCTTACGTAAGAGGGGGCCACCTCGATCTTCTCGCTCACCTCCATGGTTCCCCCGACACGGAATACCGTAACTCCCTCGATGGTCTCCTCTCCGATGTAGCGCGCGGCCACCGGCGCTCCGATCTCGGCCTTCCAGATATAGTAGGTCGCGTCCCGGTCCTCGAAGGGCAGGATGGGGTAGTAGCTGCCGGAGCGGTCCACCCGGTTGTCGGGGCTGTTGTCGTAGGCGCGGGGATCGTCTATGTTCTGCATGCTCTTGCGGTCCACGACGTATACGGAATCCTGCCCCTCCCCCTGGGGCATGCCCCCTATCTCCAGGTCGACCTGCTCCCGGATCAGCCCCGTATGGGCGTCGTACTCGTCGTCCAGGGAGTTTAGGTTGCGGACTATCGCCATGGGCAGGGTGATCTCCTCCCCCGCGGGCAGCGACTGGCCGGTGGCGAGGTCGAAGTAGAGGGTGATCTCGCCTTCCGCGGTCTGCGATACGTCTATACCCTCGGGCAGTTTGATCAGGATCCCGGGGGCGAAGGCCCACCACAGGATCGCGAGCAGCATGAAGACCACGCCGCAACCCACCAACACGTAGATAGTTTTCTTCTTCACGATGCCCCCCTGTTCACTCCTCGCGCGCTCACCAGCCAATAAGCCAACCAGAGCCACCCGGAACGACGCTCTGAAGACTTATCACTGTTAAAGGTACGCATCATAAGGGTGCCTTGGCATCACACTGGAGTATAAGAAAGGGGCAGTAGTTACAAGGGGTGAACAGCGCAAACTGCTGAAGCTGCCTAGACCAGGCGTAGCTCGCGAACTCGGTTCGCGGCTTGTAAGCGATTGGTTACATTCAACTTCTGAAAGATGTTGCTGACGTGCTTCTTGACCGTATTTTCCGATATATACATCTGCGTGGCGATCTCATTATTGGATGCACCCGCGACGACGAGCCGCAGCACCTCGACCTCCCGCCCGGTCAGCGGTTCGACCAGTTCCTTCCCGGTCAGCGGAAGAATCCCGGCTTCTTCCTCGAACGCAGCCCGCAGTCTTTCCGTATATGCAGCGTCAATCTCGGTCGAATCAGACCGGAATAACAGTTCCGCTACGGGCATCCCTTCGTCGAGGAACGTCCGCAGGTATCCTCCCGATGCTCCCATTGCCAGAGCCCTCTCGAACACGATCATCGCATTTTCGTGCCGTTTCTGCATCGCGAACGCGATCGCCTGCAGGACGAGGATCTCGATGACCACTCCGCCGCGTCCGGCGGACTCCGCCGCGGTCATGAGTTGCTCCAGCAGCTGCAAGGCCTCGCCGGGCCTTCCCATCGAGATAAGTACTCGAACCAGGGTAAGGTGCGCCGTCTCATGTTCGTAGAGCGGCGGATCACTGCAGGTCAAACCGCAATATTGAGACCACTTTACCGCCGCGGTGAGATCCCCCTGCAGTAACCATATACGTGCCTGGTACGCCCTCATCGTCGCGATGAGGTCCGCTTCCTTTACGGGATGCAACACTTCGGTCGCCTTGTCCAGTTCGGCAAGGGCTTTCTCGTAGTCGCCGCGTGACTCGAACACGTGAGACATGGCGGCATGCACCTGGGCCAGGAGAAAGCCGAACCGCTCCCTCCGATCGCACCACTCCAGATGGTCCATCGCCGCCTCGAGATCATTCCATTCCCAAAGCACCAAGGCTTTACCCAGGTGTCCCAGTACACTCGGTGGATAACATTGTTTTTCTATCGCATTGTCGATCACCTGGTTGAAGAATCCGGCCGCCTGATGGAGCCGTCCCGCCAGAACGTATGTAAGCCCCAATATCTCGCTCGCCATCAGGGACACCAGCAGGTTGTCGGATGCATGAGCCAGGGAACGCGCCTCGGAAAGAGCTTCCAGCGCCCGCTCAACCTCACCCTTCAAATAAAAAGCCTCGCCGAGAAAGAGGTTGACCACGCTGCGCAGAAACAAGTCATCCGGGGACAAGACTGCGAGAGCCCTCCGGGATAATGCAACCGCTCCGTCCAGGTCCCTGTTCAGACAAGCGGCATGCGCCCGCATGCTCAGCACGTAGCCAAGGTTCGCCTTATCGACCACCGCGCTTTCAGCCCTCTGCAGCGGGCGCTCGCGGATTATCCCCGTCACCAGGAATGCCGACGCGTACCAGAGGCATAGCTGCGGGTCCTCGAATAAGATCTCCTCGGGGATCGCGCCCAGCCAGCGCGCGAGGGTGAGGTGTTGTCCATGGGTGAGCATGGACACTGCTACCGGCCTCACCAGTTGGATCACCTGGTCGAACTCATTGGCAGCCAGCGCGTGCTCGATCGCTTCGGCAGTCAGACTATTCCGCTCGAACCAAGCGGCCGCCTGGCGATGCAGCTCGACAACGCGGTCGGGATGATCCCGGCTCAGCCTGTGGAGCAGAAATTCCGAGAAGAGCTGATGATAACGATACCAGGTTCGCCTGTCATCCAGCGGGACGACGAACAGGTTCTCATGTTCCAAATGTTCCAACAGCCTCTGGCTTTGGGTCCTTCCCAGGACCTCGTCGCACATCGGTCCGGTCATGTGGTCGAGTATCGACGTCTCCAGGAGAAACGCCTGCGTGTCCGGTGGCTGGCACATGAAGATCTCCGCAAGCAGGAGATCCGCGAGGTGGCGGTGGCTGCCCTTGAACTCCCTGAGAGAATGCGATATATCCTCTTTGCGGCTCGCCGCCAGAACGGCAAGCTGCAGTCCGGCAATCCATCCTTCGGTCCGCGATTGCAGGAGGTCCAGATCATCCTGCGAAGGGCGGAAGCCGAGGTTCCTCTCCAGGAAAGCCATGGCCTCGCTGGAGGTAAGGCGCAGATCATCGGCACGGATCTCGACCAGCTCTCCCCGGCTGCGCATGGAAGCAAGTGGAAACGGTGGGTCGCTGCGCCCGGCAATTATCATATGCATGCTCGCCGGCATATTATCGAGCAGGAAAGAGACGCTGTCATGAACCTGGGGCGCGTTTATGGAGGAGTAATTATCGAGTACGAGGAGGAAATCGTCCGGAATGGCCAGCACCTCGTTAGCAAGGGCCGCCATAACTATCTCCATGGCTCCGGGCTGGTGAGAATGCAGGATATCCAGGACACATTGACCCACGCCGGACCCTACAGTCTGCATGGCCGCCACGAGGTATTGCAGGAATAACGTCTGGTCGTTGTCACCCCCGTCCAGCGTCAGCCATCCCACGGGCATCCCGCATATTGGGACATACTGACTCAGGATGCTCGTCTTACCGAAACCGACGGGAGCGGACAGCAGTACCAGTTTCCTGCGCAGCCCCTTTTCCAGCAGATCTTCCAGCCGCGGTCGTCTTATGAGGTCGTCGCGTGCTCTGGGTACGAGCAATTTGATATACAATCGCGTGTTTGGGTAATCGCTGTCTTGCGGGGTGCCGTACAACCGCATCGCCCCTTGAGTTGGCTACTACTGCTTTGGAGTGTCCGTAGCATTCGACCATTATAATGATATGAGTGATCGTTTACAATTTATCATTACTCACTCACACCGTCAAGAATGCGTACGGGGCGGTAGTGGGAGGTTGGATTTCCGTATCCGCCGCATCACGACCACGGCCGCCATCACGCTTGGGAATAGGATAGGCGTCCGTCTATTACATGCTTCTTCCTGGAGGTTTCCTTGCGATCAGGTCACGGGCGGAGACATCGCCGGGGCACGGCCGCCAACCCGGCGCGCGGGCTTAGCGGGGGGCAAGTAATGTGCCTCGGGCTTGCCAAGAGCCTTCACCAGTGCGGCATGGGTGTCGTCGTGATGAATATGGAACGGGAGTGCCCCGAGGTTGTCGAAGAACCAGGCGTACATGGGCCAGGCGTGGTATCTATCCGGCAGTTCCGCGCCGATCAGTACACCACTCAGTTCCGCCACGGCGTTATGCAGCGACAACGTCTCCCTGCGTCGTTGGGAGTTTCCTGAGTCAAATCAAGGGTTCAACGCGAAGGAGGCTGCCGACCCTGCTCGTGCCGGCTCCTTGCGCAGCTGTCAGTCCATGCATTATTTGCCATAGGTTGATCTCTCATCCATCCAGGCAGCTGCGCATCAGGGCCAGGTGGCGCGCGACCATTTCGAATCCACGTGGCTCCGTGTCCACAAGCCAGCCTTCATATTCGGAGCATACATATCCTTCGTATCCATTACCGGCGAGCACTCCCAGGAATTCGTCGTATGCTATGCTGGGCTCCTCGCCATTCCCGGTGATGTCCCAGAACTTGCCGTGAACGTTTACGATGTGAGGCACGCAGGGTGCCAGGACCTTGGGATCCTCGAGCGAGCTCGTGAGGTAGAGGAGCTCGACGGCATCCTCGAAGATCTCGGGCGCTCCCATCCCGGCGAGCAGTTGCTTCATCCACGCCAGGGAAAGGCCGGCGGACAGGTAGTCCTCCCCGGCGTCTATCGCGCCCGCTGGCATACCCATCCCGACACATTTATCCAGCAACCTTTGCGGCATCCGGTCGACGAAAGCACCGGCGTCCGGCACGATACCGAAATACGGTGAGTCGATCTCCTGCAGTTTGGCCAGCGTCAGCCCATATTCCCCCATGTAATCGATGCTGTAGGGGGCATGAATCTCAACGCCGATCTTGACTCCCAGTTCCTCGGCCACAGGCAGGCACGCCAGCTCGACCTCGAGCGGTATGTTCGGCCCGACCACCATGACGGGACATGCGAGTTCGTGTGCGAACCTGAGTTCCCTCTTGAGATATGCAACCTGCTCGTCCTCCGTCAGCGTCTCACCCGTCTTGATGGCGGTATCCATGTACGCCCCGCAGCCGCTGCATGAGACAGTGAGGCCCTCCTTCTCAACGACCTTGCGGATTCTCTCCAACTCCCCGGCTGTCGTATGGGGCCAATTCGGAAAGTGCGTGGGATTGAGAAACTCCACCGCCTGCGCTCCCGTCTCCGCCGCTCTTGCTACCAGTTCCTCGAGCGCATATGCCCCGGACCTGAACTCGTGCATGAAACTGAAAAGCGCTACAGCCATCTTGATACCGGTCTTGCTCATTTACATCCCCTTTTGTTCGGATCCGCAGTATCCTTCCCGACCTTACACGGCCGTATCCCCGGGATGGCGCCTCTCGGGATCACCTACTGCCGCCGCATGCCCGCAATCCCGCCGTTCCCTCAAGTCAGTATCAGGCTCTTGACGGCGAGCGATCTGTCGTACATCGGCTTCTCCTCAGGATCCATCCTGGGCGTGGCCAACGCCTCGCATCGCAACTTCATCGAGATCATCACGGCGTGCTCTCCGGGCTGCAGCCCGCCGGGTTTTCTCCCCACGAGGTAAGCCCTCTTGTCCACGGACCACCAACGGTCGTAAAGGGGAGAGAGCTCGTCCAGCCCGAACCGCTCCCCGTCCAGTTCGAACCGGAGATCCTCTCCGCCCACCGCTTGCCCGTCGACCTGAAGGGCTATTTCCTCGATGCAAGAGAGTGGGAGCGCACGGTAGTAGGGTATCGACAGGCCTACGCGAAATCCAGTCACGCCTCCATTCTCCATGACGTTCTCAAGGCCGTCGTCTCCGATCATGAACTGCTCCAGCCCCAGCATCTTTCCATCCTCCCCGGATCACAGGAGTGAAGAGACCTTGACTCTCTTCCCCTCGGCCGCCGATTGATATACCGCTTCCAACGTCGCCGCAACCCTCAACAACTCATCGATGTCCCTCTCCCGCGCCTCGTCATCACCCCGCATCACCGCGAGGAAGTTCGCGATCTTCAATCTATGTCCCACGTACCCAGGCTTGACCATGAGGTCGCTCGTGTCTACCATCTCGATGACCAGCCTCGGATCCCTGGTGGTGACGGTTATTATGCTGTGCTGCAGCTGGACGTCGATGAGCCCGCGCGTCCCGTATAGCTTGACGCAGGCACCTGCCTGGTCCATGGGCGTATGCTCGATCCAGCTGAGCTTGAGCATGCCGAGAAGGCCTTTTTCGTTCTGGAATACAATCAACGCGATATCGTCCACGTTGCCCTGCTTGACCAGGGTGGCGACTTCAGCGCTTACCGTTTTTATCTCCCCGAAGAGATAGTTGATAACATCTACGGAATGATAGCCGGAATCGAGCAGGACCCCTCCCCCCGCTTTTTCCTTGTCGTAGACCCACTCGCCCATGCCCGGACTCAGGTACTCCGAGCCCGGCGAGGCGTATGACATGTACATGCTGTGGATCGGGCCTACCTTTTCGGATTCCATGATTTCCACTACCCTCTGTACGACCTCCGCGTGCCGCCAGTTGTTCATATGAGAAAGATGCACACCGGTCTTTCGACACGCATCAACCATGGCCTTCGCCTCGTCCAGGTTCCGGGAGATCGGCTTTTCGCACAGTACGTTGATCCCCCTGCCCGCCGCCTCTATGGTCATGGGGGCGTGCAGAAATACGGGGGTGGCGATCAATGCGACATCCGGCTCGACCTTGTCGTACATCTCCTTGTAATCCGTAAACGCCGCCGGGATCCTGAACCTCCTGACCACCCTGTTCATCTGTTTTTCGTTGACGTCCGCGACGGCCACCAGTTCGGCTCCGGGTATTTCGCTAACCGCCTTTATGTGCCAGATGCCGATGCCGCCACAACCGATAAGGCAGAATCTGGTCCTCTCAGTCAAGACTTCCCCTTTCCTTCATTCGAGGCTTGTATACGGGACCGATGATAATCTCCCACGCCGGCCTCGCCATCACACCAGCGGATAAGATCAAGGTTGTATTTGCATCACGTCAGCGATATATCGGCCGGAGAACCTGATCGATGTACCACATGGTCAGCAGTATGGAGGCGAGCGGATCGGGCGTCCCGTCCAGCTCTATGGTTATCCAACCCTTGTACCCGTGTTTCTTCAGCAGCCCCCACAGAGCCGGGTAATCAACTTCGCCGGCGCCCGGCTCCCAGAACCAGCGGTGACCCGTGTCATGAAATTCCACCCCTTCGGCATAGCGCTCGCTCTCCGGGGCATGGGGGGTTTTCGTGTCTTTGAGGTGAAAGTACTTGATCCTGTCGTGGTATTTATCGTACAGGGCCACCGGGTCGACCCCCATGATGGCGACCTGGGCGGCGTCCAGGCAGTAACAGACGTACCGGGGATCGATCATCTCCATGAACCGCTCGAGCTCGTCCTTGTTGATGGCGCAGAAGAACTCCGTGTGGATGCTGAGCTCGATCCCCTTCTCGAGCGCTCGCTTCCCGATCTCGGCCAGCACATCAGCGGTGTTCTGCAGCTCCTCCTGGGACAGGGGACCCATGCCATAATACTGGCCGGCGGGCATGACGCACATGTTCGGAGCACTCATCTCGGCGGTCAGATCGATCATGACCTGGTTGTCCGCCAGGATCTTCGGGTGATTGGCCCTGTCGGTGGAGCCGAGCGCCAGGTAGAAGTTGCCGGTGATCTTCTCTATGCCCCTCTCCTTGGCGAATGCGGCGAATTCCCTGATCGGCCCGAATTTCTGTTCGAAATCCGTCACCTGCCAGAACATGGTGTCGATACCCTTGATCCCGGCCCCGACGATGCATCTTAGAACATGGTCCCAGTCCAGGTAATAGAAGGTATTGCTGTAGTCCTCTCTTTCCCATTCGCTCCAGTCATTCAGCTTCAGATACTGTATCCATCCGAAAAGGTTCGTCTGGAGTCCGAACTTGATATTTTCCATTTGCGCACCCCCCATCCCTAGGACTTCGCAATGACGTTGTCCAGGTACCAGCGTAGTTTCAGCAACGCCCTGTACACGTTCAACGTGCTCTTGGATCCGCAGTGAACCCACCCTTCATAACCTGTCTCCCGCAATGCCCGGTGGCACGCGGGCACGTCAATCCTGCCGTCTCCCAGGTCACAGTAGACACGTTGGGCTCCGGCGACAGGCGTCTCCGGGCTCTTCGAAAGATAGTTATCCCATTCATCTACGTACCAGGTGTCGCTGAAATGGACGAAGGCGATCCTGCCCGCATATTTCCTTATCAATTCCTCGGGATCCGCTCCCGCGATGGCAAGCTGGGCCAGGTCGGGACTGAACAATACGTTTTTCGCATCGGTCTTGCTCAACAGATCCTCGATCCCAGTCCCACGCAGGAGACCCCAGAATTCGTTCCTCACGGCAACCTGGATGCCGTGTTGTGCGGCCTCCGCACCGATCTCGTCTATCAGGCCCGTTATCTGCGGGAGATATTGTGCGGTGCATTCGTCTATCCCCACGCCACCCATGAGGTCCAGGAGCATTCCTATCTCGGGGGTTGGAGACACGACCAATCCATTTGCGCCGATTTGCCGGGCAAACTCGAGGGATTCCCGGGCCAGTCCCTTGAACATCTCGAAGAACAGGGGGTAGGGCGCTCCGGTGAATTTCATCAGGGTGGCGACGTCACTGGCGCTGACATGGGCGCTCACCACTTCATCGATCCCCTGTCCGTCGAGGAATGCAAGATATTCCTTGTGTCCCCCGTACTTGGATATCATCACATAGGGATTTACCGGTACGCCGCTCCGTGCGAGCTCGAAGTTGTACGGGTTGCAGGGCAATTCGATCCCCCTGAAACCCGCCGCGGAGATGAGCTTGTAAAGCTCGTCCCAGTAAGATTTGGTCAACATGTGGTGAGTGTTGGGGCCGCAGAAATGCATATCGACCAGCTCTATGCTGCAACCAAATTCCATTACCTCAGCTCCTTTCTCTTCCAGTCCAACGTGGAAATCGCTGAGAGTGACGCAGATTCGGCTTCTGCCGCTTCAGCCTCCCCATTACCGCAACCGACTCCAGATAGACTGTGGCTTATCGCCGATCCAGCAAGTGAATTCTAACCTCCGCCGCCGGTCGCGCCATCACTCCGGGGAATAAGAGGGGAGTAGTATATTCCATGCACCGGGTGGCGCGGGCGGCCGCCGATCCACCGCGTCCTGTTGCGCTCCTCGAACCCGTTTCGCGGCCTGGAAGCGGTTGGCGCTTCAGCGCAAGCCCGCGCGCTTCTCGAATTCCTCTCGATAGGACAGGAGGCCGTTGACCAAGCATCTCTCGGGATCGACCTTGCGCACCTGATAGCCCAGGCTGGAGACTCCCATACGGTGCGGGGGAACCCCGCTTTCATGTTCCAGAGCGAGGAGAAGACCGCCGTCGGAGGTCGTCTCGGTTACGGCGTTTCCGCCCGCATCCGCGATGTAATAAACCTCCCTGGAGGGATTGAGGTTCGCGACGAGAAGCCTGAAGAGCGGATCGGCGGTCGCTCC
>QZKE01000046.1 GCA_003598015.1 Actinomycetota bacterium
CGGAGCGGAGCGAGGTCCAGGCCTGGCACGTGTACGTTTGGATATGGGCGGAAGTATGACGGCGCGGCGGTGCCAGTCGCCTGGACGGAGCGGAGCGAGATCCAGGCCTGGCACGTGTATGTATCGAATCCTGCAACCGACCCCCGGATCCCGGGCTGTGGTTTTATGTAAAGGCTATGCCCGGGCGTGGCTCGCAATCACTGACGGGCTAATACACATGGTACTCCACTCCCGTCAGCTGCTGTTTGTCGGGCCGGTCCCCACGTCCCATTACTGATACCCGGGAAGACATGGCAGCTTTCCGGGACGGGTTTTCGCGAAAACGTCCCGGGGTGACGTCTAGATATGAAATGGTGGACCATGCAATACAATGTTCGGATATTTGGTATAGAGTTGTAAGTTGAAAAGCAGTTGAACTGATCAGGATATGGGGGAGGTTTGACAATGAGTCTTATGGAGAACCTCGAGGCGAAGAACCCGCAGTTGTACATGCTGCTGCAGCTGTTGTCCAACCGGGAGACGCTGTCCCGCATTGCGCGGGGGGTGAAGGGCTCAGGCTTCCTCAAGCACCGTGGAGTATTCTCCGGGCTCCTGGAGACGCGGGCCGAGGAGAACCCGAACCGTATAGGCCTCATCATCGATAACGGCGGCCTCTATCCCGACGATCACCTTACTTATGCGCGCATGGCCGGCAACTCCTTCCGGCTGGCCAGGGGATTACAGGGAGCGGGCCTGGAAAAGGGGGACAAGGTCGCCATGGTCATGCGCAACCACCCCGATTTCGTCTATGCCCTGGCCGCCTGCTCCATGCTGGGCATGGTGCTCGTTCCCATCGATCCGCGCGCAAGGGGCGAGAAGCTCACATATCAGCTGGGAGATTCCGACGCCAAAGTGGTGATAACCACCGCGGACCTGCTGCCCGAGGTGGAGAAGGCGGTCAAGGAGGTCGCGAATCTCGATAAAGTGTATCTCAGCATGAAGCCGGATGCCGACCCGGCACTTGCCTCGAAGTATCCCACCATAAACGAGCTCCTGGAGCGCGCGGAGGTCTATGGTATCGATGACCGGCAGGACAATCCCGGTCTGCCGGTACAGATCATCTACACCTCCGGCGTGACCGGCAATCCCAAGGGGGTCACTCTCAACTCCGCCCGCAACGCCATGTACTGCCTTTGGGTTATCTGGTATGGGACTACCGCAGAGACGATATCCTCTATACCGGCCTCTCCCTGGCCCACGGCAATGCCCAGGCGGTGACCCTCTTCCCCGGCCTCTCCATGGGCATCCCGGTGGTGATCAGCCAGCGTTTCACCAAGAGCGGGATCTGGGGCGTATGTCGCAAACACGGCTGCACCACCTTTTCGTTGCTGGGCGGGATGATGTCCGGCATCTACAACGAGCCGCAGCGGCCAGATGACGCGGACAACCCGGTGCGCAAAGTCATCTCGGCGGGCACACCGCGCGCCATCTGGGAGGACTTCGAGCGCCGTTTCGGCGTGCAGATACTGGAATGGTACGCGGCCATCGAGGGCGGGTTCGCTTACAGGCCCTTCGGGAAGGGACCGGTCGGGTCCTTCGGCAAGCCTTTGCCCGGGCTGGTGGAGATGAGGGTGGTGGACGAGGAGGATAACGAGGTACAACCGGGGGTGACCGGCGAGCTCATCAGCCGCATGCTCACCGGCAGCTCGGTGGAGTACTACAAAAAGCCCGAGGCTTCCGAGGAGAAGACCAGGGGAGGATGGCTGCGCTCCGGCGACATGGTCCATCGCGACGAGGAGGGCTGGCTCTTCTTCGACTACCGCAAGGGTGGCGCACTGCGCCGCGCCGGCGACTTTATCAAGCCCGACCTGGTGGAGAAGGTCATCGGCGAGCACCCCGACGTGTCCGAGGTCTGCGTATACGGTATCCCCGCCGCATCCGGAGCGCCGGGGGAGAGCGACCTGGTGGCAGCGGTAGTCCCCTTCGAGGGGAAAGAGATAGATACCGGTTCCATCTTCGCGGCGGCCATGGAGGGCCTGGAACGCAACTCCGTGCCGTCCTACATACAGGTGGTGGAGGAGATACCCAAGAGCCCGTCGGAGAAGCACCTGGACCGGCTGCTCAGGGAGGCTTTCAGCCCGAATGCGGTCAATGTTTACAAGCTCGAGGATTATTCATAATCGGCAAGCGATAAGAAATGCCCCAGGGGTTCATGCTGGCCGGCTTCACGTCCGTTAAGGCAGCTGGAGTGAGGAGCCGAAGGAGCCGGTGCCCGAGGATCCGTTCGAAAAGCTGGCTTCATATTCAACCAGGTAGTTTCCGGTCTGTGCGGCATCGATGGGTAGGCTCACAAGGAGCCCGTCTCCGGATTTCGTATATACTCTCGATAGCTGTTCTGAATGCCATCTGTAGTCAGGGCTTCGAGCGCGCAAGGAGGTGCCTGTGTCGGCGCCGGTGTTGCCGAAGACACGCGAGAGGGTGAACGCCGCTCTTGAACTGCGGGAGCCGGACCTGGTGCCAGTCATGGATATGACCATGGAGAACGAGACCATCTACGGCGCCCCGAGCAAGAAACCGTTATCCATTGTAGGTCTCCGGGCCGGGGACACGCCAGGCCTAGACCTACGGCGTTTAAATGAGGGGTGTTGACATGGAGGAGAACCAGCTCAAACCGGCAGACATCGTCAGGCTGGCGGCGCAGATCGTCAAGAACGTGTTGCGCTATCCCTTCAGCCTGAAGAAGAAGGTCTACTGGAGCGGCGAGCCGCAGGCATGGTTCGGACTCACCGATCACCCCCTGGACCGCAACGGGGGGCAGATCTCCGATCCCTTTTCCACCATCAAAAAGCTGACGGGGAAGAAGGCCGCCTGCATCCTGAGCCTGGAGCTCGAGGAGAGACAGGGCAATTCCTTCCTCTTCCGGGCCAGGGGATACAACGTCTATACCATCCGGGACACGGGCATGGCCGCGGGCGCGCACGAATACATGGTCAAGAAGCGCACGAAGTTCAAGGAGCTGGCTCTGTGCATCGATATCCTGCGAGCGGACGCCTACCGCCTCAGGCTGGTGGAGGGGAAGATGGTGCCGGAGCATCGCACGGAGATGGTGTGTGGGGACATCGCGCGCGACTGCGAGGTGGACTTCCACGAGGAGGACGACATCTATCGCATCGTAACCGAAAGGCTGCGCCTGGACATCCACAAGGAGCACTTCCGCATCGAGATCAGGGACGCGCAAGGTAATCTCATCACCGAATCGGGCGGCCAGACGAAGAGCGAGTGGGCCCTGGCCATGGATTCCTGGCCCCTCGGTTTCGTCACCGACAAGGACTCTGGGACGACCTTCGGAGTGGAGTCCTTCGTCCTCTACCCCGGGGAGGCGGTCTACGGCCTGGGCGAGAAGTTCTCGGCCCTGAACAGGGTGGGCCAGAACATCGGCCTGTGGAACTGCGAGGGCATCGGCAATACCACCTGGAGGGCATACAAGCACGTGCCCTTCTTCCTGAGCACGCGCGGCTACGGCGTCTTCGTCAACGAGAGCAGGCCCATCACCTTCTGGGTGGGCACGCGGGAGATCTGCAAGAACATATTCGCCGTGGAGGGTGGGCTCATCGACTACTATTTCCTCGCGGGCAGACCCAAGGTGGTGCTGGAGGCCTACACCGACCTGACGGGCAAATCCGCCCTGCCCCCCAAGTGGTCCTTCGGCACCTGGATGAGCCGTATCTCCTACGCCACCCAACAGCAGGCCCTGGAGACGGCGGCGAAGCTGCGGGAGATGCGCTTCCCCTGCGATCTCATCCACATCGACACCAACTGGTTCGATATTGACTGGAAGTGCGACTGGAGGTTCAACCTCGAGCGCTTCCCCGATCCAGCAGGCATGTTCCGGACCCTGGGGGACATGCACTTCAAGACCTGCCTGTGGCAGACCCCTTACGTGGTGGACGACCTGGAGATAGCGCGGGAGGCGCGGGAGAAAGGTGTGCTGGCCGAGAACCACGGTCCTTTCTTCTTCCTCACCTATCCCGCCCACGCTATCGACATGTCAAAGCCGGAGGCGGTGGCATGGTACCGAAGCAAGCTGAGACACCTATTTGAGCTGGGCAATGCCGTCATCAAGGTCGACTTCGGAGAAGGGATCGAGCGCCACATGGTCTTCCAGAAATACGACGGCTCGGAGATGCACAACCTCTTCCCGGTGCTCTACGACCGCGCCGTCTTCGAGGAGACGCGGGAGGCCACCGGGGAGGGGATCATCTGGGCCCGCAGCGCCTACGCCGGCTCGCAGCGCTACCCCGTCCACTGGTCCGGTGACAACTCCAGCAAGTTCGAGGACCTCCTCTGCTCCCTGCGTGGAGGACTGAGCCTGGGCATGTGCGGCTTCACCTTCTGGGCCCAGGACTGCGGGGGTTTCACCGGCACGCCCACGGACAAGCTGTACATCCGCTTCACCCAGATATGCATCCTCAACTCGCATATCCGCTACCACGGTGGCGGCCCCCGCTACCGCGAGCCCTGGAACTACGAGCCTGAGACCCAGGAGACCGTGCGCGACCTGCTCGAGTTGCGCTACCGGCTTATACCTTATATCTACAGCGAAGCCCGCTTTGCGGCGGCTCGCGGATGGCCGATGATCTCCGCGCTGGTGTTGGAGTTCCCCGACGACCCCAACGTCTTCAACATCGACCACCAGTACCTCTTCGGCCGGAGCCTGCTGGTTGCCCCCATCCTCACCGAGGAGGACGCGCGCAGGGTCTACATCCCCGAGGGCGGCTGGTACGACTTCTGGACGGGCGAGCGCTTTGAGGGCCCGGCGTGGATGGGATACGAGTGCCCCACTGAGCGCGTGCCGCTCTTCGTGCGGGAGGGCACCATCCTTCCCCTCGGACCCGTCATGCAGTACGTGGGAGAGAAGGACGTCACCGACGGGCTGACCCTGAGGGTCTACCCCGGACCGGACGGAAAAGCGGCTTACCGGCTGGAGGACGAGGAGAGGTCCTTCGAGCTTGAAGCCCGCGTAGAAGGCGGGGAGCTGCTGGTCTCGATAACTCCAGAGGTGGATAAGGTCATCGTAGAACACCCTCCGGTAATCGGCATCTCGGGCTGCCGCATCGTGCAGGCATTGTAGGCCTGGTATATAGAAAGGTGTTAAGGCCCAACTCTGCGCTACGGCCCGTCAAGAGCTGGGTTGTTGAAGACGCAAGCCATTTGAGTGAACGGGCGCTGCGAGGGCGCCTCTTGGCGAGGCTTCAACTTGATCAGCCCCGCTCCGACATCTTCAGGGCCATCTTTCCCATGAAACCGATAAGGGCATAATAGAAGCCGGGGAACATCCTCCTCAGGAAGTAGAGGACCTTGATGCCGCCCCCGATGAGCGCCAGGGGCTTGTTGCGCTTTACTGCTTTTATAATTATTGCGGCCGCCTTTTCCGGTTCAACGGCGCTCTCCCACATCTTGAGGAGCATCCGGTGCATCTTCCTGTCGAAAGAGCTCTCGGCGACGGTGAGCGCGCGTTCCATGAACTTCGTTCTCACCGCCGTGGGGCAGATGGTGGTGACCCCTATGCCGTATCCCGAGAGCTCCGCCCGCAGGGAGTCGCCCAGGCCCACCAGCGCGAACTTTGTGGTGTTGTAGGGGGCGGTAAATGGGGTGGCCATGAGGCCGCTGCCTGAGGATATGGTGGCGATGTGGCCCTGCCGCCTCTCGATCATATGGGGCAGTAGAAAATATATGGGTAGCAGGGTGCCCCAGAGGTTGATGCTGACCGCCCTTTCCCAGGCCTCGATGGGGAATTGGTCGATGCGCCCTCCGGCGCCGATGCCCACACAGTTCATGAGCACGTCCACCCGGGAGTGCTCGGACAGGATCTTCTCGACCTTCTCCTTGACGTCGTCTTTGGCGGTGGCATCCATCCTGTAGGTGGCGCAGCTGCAGTTCATGCTCCTGACCAAAGCTGCAGTGCTCTCCGCCTCCTCCGCATCGATATCCACGGCGATGATGTCGGCGCCCTCCCGGGCGAAAGCATGGCATATGGCCCTTCCCAGGCCTCCCCCCGCCCCCGTGACCATCACGTTCTTTCCCGCCAGGGTCTCCATGTCTCCCCCTCCGTTCTAAGCGGACCGGCCTGCTTTCTTGTGCGCTACCCCAGGTTTTCCAACTCCTCCTTGAGCAGAACGGCCTGGGCCGCCAGCATCGCTCCCACCAGCATCCAGCGGACGTGGTTTGGATGCCATACCGCCAGGCTGGACTCACCGGACTCGAACTCCTCGGTAGTGCAGATGTGTGACAGGCGCTTCCAGCCCAGGACGGCGAAGAGGCCCTCGTAGGCCATAATGACCGCGATGACCTTCCTGGTCAGGCCCCTTCGGACCTGCTCCAACTGCGGAGCCAGCACGTATCCGGAGGTGTACATGACAGGATACAAGAGGAAAAACAGAGCCTGCATGGCCCTGGGCACCTTGCGGTGGTCGGCGCAATAGGAGAGCATCCAGTCGGGTGTCTTGGTGTAGATCCAGCCGACGGTCGCGGTGATGGGCAGGCTGGAAAGCACCGCGATCATGAAAGGCCTGCTCTTGAGCAGGTTTTCGCTCTCTCCCGTCTTCTCGTAGACCTTCAGGGAATAGTCAAGGCCGGACATGAAGTTGAAGGGCCAATCCATGGCGATGGTCACTGCTTACCTCCTCTGACAGAATAGACCAACTAGAAAGATACTTCCGCAGAATTTAAAGAGAATAAATCAGGGAATCAGGGCTCATCGAACTGTCGCCTGTTCAGCCGTTCGCGAAACGCTCGCCGAGCGTGTTGTAGAGCTCCTGGGTCTCGGCTGATGAAGAGACGTCGAGGTTGTCACGCAAGTACTTGCGGCAACGCTCGAAAGCTTTCTCCATGCCCGCGCGGTCGCCCCGGGAGGCATGGACCACCATGGCACAGCGGTACAGGTCCTCACGGCCGGGATCTCCTGCCAGCGCTTTTTCAATGTATGTAAGGGCCCTGTCGTGGGCCCCAGCTTCGATATATTCATCTGTAATATCTCGCAGGAGGTCGATGTAGGCCTTTTTCAGTGTCTCCCTGATGGGCAAGCACCAGTCCTCGTAGGGATCCTCGGCCAGGAAATCGCCGCCGTACAAAGCCTCCGCTTCAAGGCATCTCTGCAGGAACGCCCGGCTGTCTCCAGCCTCACGCGCCGCAAGCGCCTCCTCCAGCTTGTCGCGGAAGAGCTCGACATCGATCCAGCCGCCGTCTCCCGGTTCGAGCAGGAGGGAATTGCCGCTGCTGACCAGGTAGCGGGAATCCCCCCAATCGGCATCCGGGTCCAGGGTCTTGCGGATGGTGGAGAGGGCCACGTTCAGGTTTTTCGATGCCTTCTCCGGGTCCATATCGGGCCAGAGCAGGTCCATTAAAACGTCTCTCTGCATGGGGCCCCTGGCATGATGTGCTGCCAGGTATTTGAGAGCGCTAAGAGCTCTTTTGCTCCTCCAGTCCGCCTCCTCGATGCGCGACCTGCCTTTGGCAACTCGCAGGGACCCGAGCATCCTTATCTCCAGTGGTTCCGCCACCTTTCCCAGCAGCTCTTCGATAAGCTCCTGGGCCTTTTCGCGCGCTTCGCGCAGCCCGCTCCTTCTCAGCCTGTACAGGTAAGGGAGTGACACGGAGCCTATCACCCTGAAGGCCTCGCTCAGAAAATCGATGCTCTCTCCCCGGGAAAAGGCTATCGCTATGATGGGCAGCACCAGTCTGGAATAGGCTTTCCACCATCCCAGGCCACCGTTCTTCTCGTCCATCGCTACGGCCATGGACAGCGTTTTAAGGGCGCCGTCATCGTCCCCGGTCTGGAAGAGTATGGAGGCAAGCAGCAGATAGGAGACGGAGCGAAGCACACCGGCTGCCCGGTTCTGCATGGTGTCGACGATACGGCGCGCCTCCTCCAGTGCCTCGGCGGCGTCGATCTCCTCTCCCATGGTGAGCGCGATGCGGGAAAGGCTGGAGAGCAGTTCGTCATCGAGAAAGCCTTTTTCCCTGCACAGCGTCTCGGTCCTGCGGAAACACCTCAGAGACCGCTGCAGGTCGCCGGCCCAGAGGTAGGCGGTCCCGCTGAAGAGGTTGCAGTTGACGGCAAGCCAGATATCCTCGCCCTCTTCCGCAAGCCGCCGCAGGCGCGAGAGTTCCAGGAAACCCTCATCCTCTCCCATGTCTTCGAGGGAGATCGCCCGCGCCAGCCGGTTCTGGATGGTCGTAGGGTGAATGGAACCCTCGCTGCCGGCCGCACTGCTCGCTCTCATCCCCTCCTCTGCATACCCCCTCGCTTCTGCGAATCTGCCCATGGCGCTGTGGGTCAGGGAGAGCAGGCAGCATATATCGGGAAGATGGGAGAGAAAATCCCTTTCAACCGCGAGCTTCCTGGCCCGTATCAGAAGGTCGACGGCCTGCCGGTATTCTCCCAGCAGCAGGGAGGCGTAACCGCACCAGGTGAGCATGGTCAGGCGCCCCCCGTCCTCTTTCACATCTTCTATCCTGGCCAGCGAAGCCTCTATGAACCCCCTCGCGCGGTCCGCCATCCCCAGGTAGGTGGAACCGGCACTCATGAGGGCTGCGGACTGGAACCAGGAATCCATGTCCAAGGCAGAATCCTCGAATATCTCCACGAACTCCTCCATGGAGGCCTCCGCCTGGGGGGCCTTTCCGCTCAGTACCGCGAGCTTGAGGCCGTCTCTCATGCAATCCATGCGGGAAGCCTGGTCGCCGCGCTCCGCGAAGATAGAGGCAGCCCTCTCGTATATCTCCAGGGCCTGTCCGTATGCTCCCAGGCGCTCGTAACACTGGGCCAGCGAATAGAGGAGCCTGGGATGTTCTTGCAGGATTGGTTGGGGCAGACGTTCTATCGCCTGCCGGAGGAAAGTGTATCTCCCGTACCTTATCAATACGCCGGCCATGCTCTCCAGCCTCTCGGCGGCTTTTTCCGGTTCGCCCGCCGTCATGTAGTGCCCCAGGGCCTCCTCGGACTCCCCCCGCTCCTCCCACAATACGGCGGCCCTCGCATGCAGCGATGCTACCTCGCTGGGCGTAAATGCCTTTGACAGCACGTCGAGCAGGAACGAGCGGAGCAGGTTATGGTACCTGTAAGACGTGCCCGCTTCGTCCAGGGGTATCACGAAGAGGTGGGAAGCGGCGAGGCGTGAAAGGCATCGCCCGGAATCGCCGATCTCCAGGAAGGCGTCGCAGAATCCCGGTTCAACGCGCGAGAGGATAGAGGTCCGCAAGAGAAAGCCCTTCAGTTCTTCATCCAGATCCTGGTAGATTACCCTGTAGAAGTAATCGAAAAGCATGGGAGACGTGACCGCTTCCTCATTGCGTATACGTCCGATATGGGTGTTGTCCCCGCTCTTCAGAGTATGGGAGAGAAGGATCAGCCCGGTGATCCAGCCTTCGGTCAACTCGGTAAGCGCGGTGATATCCTCGTCGTCGACCTGAAGGAAAAAGACATCCTCCAGGAGTCTGGCCGTCTCCTCGTCGTTGAAGCAGAGCTGATCTTCCCGTATCTCCAACACCTCGCGTCTCCCCCTCATCTTCGCAAGGTCCAGATCAGGCTCGGATGCGCTGAGAATGAACAGGTGGAGGTTGCCGGGGAGGTGAGCGAGTAGGAAATCCAGTGCTCCAATGACCTCCTGGCCGTCGCTGACTTCCTGGAAATCGTCCAATACGACGAAGAAATCATCCTTGACACGCCTTTCGATCCCAGATAGGAAGGCGGCCAGCTCCGCCCGGCGGTCGCTGCGGGGGGCCCGGGAGGCTGAGACGGGACCGCCGCCGCTGGTCTCCTGGAAGTCCATATTCGGATCGAAAGCTGCCGCGAGGTAGGCGAGGAATATGGACAGGTCGCGGTCGGAGTCCTCGAGTTGATACCAGGCATATGGAAGTCCGCGGCGGTTGAGGAAATCGGCGGTGAGGGTGCTCTTTCCGAATCCCGCGCCGGCCACGACGCAGGTCAGCTTGACGGAGACAGCGGTGTCGAGCGTTTCAAGCAGCCTGTTCCTGGGCACGATCTCGTGCAGGCGCGGGGGTGAGAGCTTGGAGGAGAGGATGGGGATCTCTACTCCACCCGTTTTTTCGTCTTCACGTCTGGATCCCATGAGAATCCTTCCGCTGGAGAAATGTCCCGGCGACCCGGAGGGGGAGACGGCCCTACGGTCCGTCCTGCCTCCACGGCATTATAATACCCCGGGAGAAGCCCTCGGGGATATGCACCGGGTCCGCATGCGCTCCGCGTGTGTGCGGAGGCCGAGGGCCGCCACTGGAAGGGCTTGAGACCGCCTTCCCGTGATACGCGCCGCGAACATGGGGCTGGGATTTATTCTGCTTAAACTTGCCGGAGTAAGATTAATCCCTGAGCATTACAGGATCACGCCAGCTGCGAACGGTTTTCGGGGAGAAAGACGGCCGGCGACTCGCGGCGGGAGAACGTGAGGGGGGTTTGCAGATGGATTACGTGGAGACCGGCGAGAAGGTACGTGGAGTGCCCTCCGGGAGAACGGAGCGCATGAAGGAGCGCTTTATCGCCAGCCCGTTCAAACTGGATATCGAGCGGGCGCGCTACTACACCTCGGTATGGAAGAGCATGGGGAGCGTAGGGTCCAAGGAGCCCTGCCGGCGCGCGGCGCTGGCCCTGCAGGAGACCCTGCGCAACATGACCGTCGGCATCGGCGAAGACGAGCAGCTGGTCGGCATGAAGGCCGCGGATACGCTCGCGGAGCCGGTGGGGGTCGAGAGGGGTTCGTTCAATGGGGCGATAAAGCTGTTCCTCAGCCCCTTCGCGGACGAGAACATGGCTCTTCCCATAGGGGGTATCAGCCAGGAACGCTCTCGCGAGGTGATCGGCAGCGCCACACCCGCCGTTCGCAGGGAGCTGAAGAAAGACATACTTCCCTTCTGGCGCGGCAAGACCTTTCACGACCGCAAGATCAGGGAGCTGACCCTGGAAGGCCTCTACGGGGGCCAGCCCGTCATCGGCCCCGTCTCCCTCTACCGCATGATCAGGGGGCTGGGGGGGCCGAAGAACGCGCTGAGAGTCCTATCGAAGAACGTTGGGGGCAATATCAGCTCCATGAACAAGAGATCCCTGCTGCTGCTCCCGCAGGGTCTGCGTCTGGCCTACGAGATCCTGCCCGACCTTAGCTATATCCTCCTGGACATGCAGGGCCATATCGTCCCCGGCTACAGCCGCGTACTTCAGCTTGGCTTCAGGGGCATCTCGGAGTGGGCGGCGAGGGAGCTGGCCGAACTCGACAGGAGCGCGGAAGGCTACGAGCGGCGCAAGGACTTCCTGGCGTCGGTCCGCATCGCGGCAAAGGCGGTCTGCGACTTCTCGCGGAGGTATGCCGAGCTGGCGGAGGAGATGGCCGCCGCAGCGGAGGGTGAGAGGAAGACGGAGCTCCTCGCCATTGCGGAGCGCTGCCGCAGGGTCCCGGCCGAGCCGCCGCGCACCTTCATGGAGGCGGTGCAGTCCATATGGATGACCCAGGTGGTCCTGGCCGTGAGCTACGGCCTGGACAACGTCTTCACCCCCGGCAGGATGGACCAGTACCTGCATCCTTATTACGAGGCGGACATGGAGGCCGGACGCGTGACCCGCGAACAGGCGGTTGAGGCGGTGGAGGAACTGCTCATCAAGGTCGCGGGCAACCTCATTTTCGGCCCCAACAACATCACCGTAGGCGGGTTGGGCCGCGATGGCGAGGACGCCACCTGCGAGGTGTCCTTTATCTTCCTGGAGGCGTTGGAAAACGTGCGGGGTTTAGGCGACGGCCTGGCGGTGAGGATCTCCCACGAGACGCACCGCAAGTTCCTCCTGCGCGCCCTGGAGACGCACCGCATCACCGCTGGCGTGGCCTTCTACAACGACGACATCGTTGTCCGGGACCTGGTGGAAGAGGGATACGCGGAGGAGGACGCACGGGACTATTCGATAGTGGGCTGCGTGGAGCCCACCTCCACCGGAAACGACAACTCCTACACCGCCGGCAACGCCATCATGCTGGTGGGGGCCCTGGAGATGGCGCTCAACCGCGGCCGCAAGTTGTTGACGGGTTCGCGCCGCGTGGGCGCCCGCACCCGCGACCCCCGCAGGTTCCGCACCTTCGAGGACGTAAAGGATGCCTTCGAGAAGCAGGTTTCCCATGTCGTGGACGTGTGCGTGCGCATGACGGAGGTGAAGGACAGGGTGTTCGCGGAGTTCCCCACCCCGCTCCTCTCCGCGACGGTGGAGGGCTGCCTGGAGACCGGGCTCGACCTGACCTGGGGAGGCGCCCGCTACAATCACGGACACGTCAACGCCCAGGCCCTGGCCACGGTGGCTGATTCCCTGGCCGCCATACGTTGGGCGGTCTTCGAGGAACGCATGGTGTCCATGCGCGAGATGATCAAGGCGCTGCGCCGCGATTTCGTGGGCTGCGAATCCCTGCGCCAGGAGCTGTCGCGCAAGGCGCCCAAATTCGGGAACGACGACCCCCGGGTGGACGACATCGCCCGGTGGGTGTCAGAGGTCTTCACGCGCGAGGTGCGCAAGCACGCTTGCTGGCGGGGAGGCCATTACCGCCCCAGCATGTTCTCCTCCGGCACCCAGGACCTGGAGGGCGCACTGTGCGGGGCCACCCCCGACGGCAGGCGGGCCGGGGAAGTGGTGGCCAACGGCATCTCGCCCACCAACGGCATGGAGAGGACGGGCACTACGGCCGTCTTCCATTCCGTGGCCGCGGCCGGGAAGACCTTCATGAGCGACGGCTCGGCCCTGAACATGAACCTGTCGCCGGCCATGCTCCTATCGCGGGAGAGCGTGGAGAAACTGGCCTCGCTTGTGGAAGCGTACTTCGTCATGGGCGGCAGGCACGTACAGTTCAACCCGCTGGACGCGGAGACCTTGCGGGACGCCCAGGAGCACCCTGAGAAATACCCCGACCTGACGGTGAAGGTGACTGGTTACTCCGCGCGCTTCGTGGACCTCTCACGGGTGCTGCAGGACGATATCATCGCCCGCACGGAGTTCGAAGGGGTGTGAGTCCATTTTAGGCTCGAGTTGCTAGATGCAACCTTGCAAGAGCCGCGACCTCAGGAGCTCTGGCTGCGATTTCTCGACGAATGATTGAGAGGCCTAGGCGGGGGTCACCTCCACCGTGAGGTCGCCGCCGGGGGCAAGCTCCCATTCCACCTTCCCCTCGCGCTTGAAGACCAGCTCGAAGAAGCCCAGGACCAGGCCCACCAGGAGGAGGTGGAGGCAGGGGTTCTCCAGGTGAACGCGCAGGCGTTCGCCTGAGAACGATATGTCCTTGAGGTTTCCAAACCCCCTCAAAGCCAGATGGTCCCGGAACATGCCGGTATCCTGCACCTCGCCGGTGTCGTAGAACCCCATCTTCACAAAACGCCTCTGCGCCTCGATGAGGATACGGGAGATATCCTCCCCCAACTCTCCTTCCAGCTCGTCGAGGATGGCCTCGAACTCCGCGGGGCCGTTGAAGACCATGCGCCGTCCGCTCGCCCTGCGCGAGATGACCCCGGCGGCGAGGTCGAAGTCGTAGTCGGCCAGGATCTCTGGCCCTCCGCAGCCCGGACACACCTGCAGCGCCGCGTTGCCCGGCTTATTGGAGTATTCGCGCCACTGCAACCGTTCCACGAGTTCCCTGGGATGGGTGGAGACGGAGGTAGTGACCTCGTGGTATCCAGGGGAGGTCTCCCGGTAGGAGACGCTGCACTCATGTCCGGAGACCACCTCCATGGCTCCCGCCACCGTGCCGCAGAATCCCGGAAGGAAGTACGCGTCGCGGATGCCCAACTGCACGAAATCACCTTCGCTGCGTTTGATATGCAGGTCGAGGAGGGATATGCCGCCGAAGCCCATCGTCCTCCCCAGTTCGACCAGGCTGCGCACCACCGGCTTGTAGGAGGTCACGCGCATGATCTTCCTGGCCAGACTGGGGACGATGGTGTCTACATAATCATAGGTGGCTTTGCGCTGGCTCTCGATGACCAGTCTCTCCAGGGAGAGGCCGACCATCTCCTCGACCAGATTGAAGACCTCCAGGATGTTGTCGTTCTCGATAAAGATCATGCGGTGGGAGGGATTGCTCTTTTCCACGATGGTGCCGCCCGAGAGCCACCTGTGGTTCCCGGTCAGCTTCCTCGGCGCGCCGCATGCCGAACATGTCTTCACGATATTATCCACCTCGCTGTCGTTGTCACGGTAGATCCGTTCTGATAATTCTTCGACCCGACTCCGCGGTCCCTTTAAGCCAGCGGATGGCGGGGCAGGAACCGGATGCGAAGCGGCGCTGACGAGCGTTGCGGGCAGTGCGAACGGAACGCTGCCACATCATGGACCGGCTAGGGAAGGGCCAGGCTCTGCATGAGGAGATCGAAGAGGCGCTCGCATGTCCCCACCAGGTCGAAGGAGCCGTTGGTCAGGCACCAGTGGTATATCTGGCCCCGGAAGCAGTTGATGAGCATGATGGCCATCTCCTCGCTGCTGAGATCCGCGCGTATCTCACCTTTCTCCTGTCCTTCCCCGATGAGCTCGTTGGTGATCTTGTAGAGGAAGCGCTTGCTGTCCATGAGGTAGGGCTTCCTCATGTTGGGGGCTATCTGGGAATGATAGACCACCTTCATCATGGTGACGCCCAGGTCGGACATGAGCTTGATCGCCTCACGGTTGAATATGCGCAGTTTCTCCGCGCTGCTCTCCAACCTCTCTATGTCCTGTGCGACCTTGATGTAGTGTTCGTCCATGCGCTTGAACTCTTCCAGGATGATCTGGTCCTTGGACTTGAAGTGGTTGTAGAACGCGCCCTTGGTCACCCCTACCTTATCGCAGATGTCGTCGACGGTGACCTTGTCGTAGCCTTTCTTAGCGAAGAGGGCGATGGCGGTGTCGAATATCGCCTGCCGTGTCTGCATGCCCTTCTCTACCCTGGGTGTGATCTTTTTCTTTGCCATATGTTCTCCCGGTTCAGGCCCGCTGCGTCCCGGCGTTGCAGCTGCAGCCGAGGGCTGTGTCATCTGTATCCGCCGGGGTATAGAGGATCGGCTCTGCACGATCCACGTGATAAATACTATGGTATCCTACTCGGGTACGCAACTTGTATCGAGTCACCCGTGGCGGTTTCATCGTGGGAGGTGGAAGATGAGCGATAACTCCAGGATGGATGCTGGTGAGATAGCTGAGAGGGTGGTGAAAGCCGTGGATAGAAACAGGCTCTACGTATTCCCCCAGCTGTCCTCCAAAGTGCTCTGGATTAACAAGCGCTTGTTCCCGGGTTTGTACTTCTCGCTGCTCTCCCTGCTATACAGGTACGAAATGGCTGAGCCGCTCTTTTTCTGGCTTGCCAGACACGGCATGATATAGCCGGAAACTAGCCCTGCTCCTCGTCCTCTCCCTCTTCCCGGGACATCCTGTTGTGGAAAAGCCCCAGCACGTCCAGGGACCATCTTCCGGGCTCGTATATGATCATGTAATCCTTAGGGAAATATATCCAAGCCAGTGGTTCTCGCTTATCAGGACCTGCCGCAGCTCTCGGACAAGCGGGTGGCCTGAGCCGAGCCTCAGCTTGAGAAGGGTGGCGTCAAACAATCCGCGCCGGGCTTCGATCCCCGGTGTGGGAGAGCATCACGCCCCTGAGGTCCAACTGGGAATCGATGCAAAGTGGCTATTACACCACTGTTGCAGTAGAATTGTGGTGTGGTTGACGGGGCTAAAGCATTTAGATACTATGGTATCCTACTTGGGTATGTGATGTGTAATCGTGTCCGTTCGGCAGGTCGGTCTATCTTTTGAAAGGGGTGTGCGCTATGCCGGTTTTCAAGGACACTGACTTCATGTACGAGGTCCTGGGCAAGCTATTCACGAAGCTGCTCGAGAACGAGACCGTCGCCCAGAAGTTCTACAACGAGAACATCAACGTACAGTTCGTGATCAACGATCCCGATGGGGAGATTTGGCTCCTGCATGGCACCGACAAACCAGAGCTGGCCCTGGGCGACACCGATGCCACGGGTGATGTGATCATGTGGCTGGCCGGGGACGACTGCCATAACTTCTGGCTGCAGAAGCTGAAGCTGCCCGTAGCCCTGGCCAAGAGGAAGGTCAAGGCGAAGGGACCCATGGCTAAGATCCTGGGGATGCTTCCCCTGCTCAAGCCGGCTTACGAAGCCTATCCCGCCATCTGCGAGGAATACGGTCTCCCCACTTAGCGGTAAGTCCGCAATCAGCGTGCTGAAAATACACAGTCGAGAGCCGCCGGCTTGAGTTATCGATCCTTTATATCAGGAGGCGTTTCATCATGGAAAGAAAGATGAGGGAATACGAGGAGAGAAGGCTGGAGAGCGTCAGGCTGGCATCCAAGCTCCTCCTCGCCTCGGCCACCACTTCTCCTCGCGTGGGAGGGGTGGACGAGATCAGCATCCATGTCCTGGACTCGAGGGACGGGATAGAGGACTTGGCTATCGCCATCGACAGGATGGCGGACGACAATCCCCGCTGGGACTTCTTCCGCTCCGACGCGGTACAGGTGCGGGATGCCGATGTGGTGATGATCATGGCTGACCGGCGTTCCGGCCACGATCCCATGGACTCCAACTGCAACCTCTGCGGCTACCTGCTATGCGACGGGCTGCGTGATGCGGACCGGCTGCCCGCGGAACCCCCGGTGGCTTTCCGGGGCCCCTTCTGCCTGCTGAGGTCGATGAACATGGCCTACGCACTGAACGGCGCCGTCACCCTGGCCCGCCAGATGGGTATCGACCACACCATCAAGATGTCGGTGGGGGCCGCGGCCCTGCGCATGGACCTGCTTCCCTACAAGTGCGACATCGCCCTGGGCTTCCTGGCCTCGGTGACGGAGAAGAATCCCTTCATGGACCTGCCCAGGGAGTGGGCGGAGTACAACAACGAGACTTTGCAGAACCGGCTTATCCACCGGCTCTTCCCGGTCTTCCGATCCATATATTCCTAGGAGGAGGTGAGGGATATGGCGATCATCAGCGGAGAGGAACTGCTCAGGGGCGGCATAGAACGTGGGGTGGAACTCATGGCCGTAGCCGCCAACACCGTGCTCAAGTTCGGCCACCCCAAGATACGGATGTCGGCGGTGGGCCCGGAGGAGTTCGATGAACTTTCCGGTTACTGCGAGGGCGTCGCCGAGGTCTCCCCCCTCTTCAACCGGGACGGGAGGAGCTTCGTGGACCTTGCCCAGCAGGACACCCGCGCCCTGCTCATCGGGGCCAGGCGCAAGTCCGTCTATAACTACGATTGCGGCGCCTGCGGCTTCCGCACCTGCGAGGAGCTGAACAAGGCCGAGGAGGTGGAGTCGATAATCAACGGCCCCTGCTGTCATTTCGTGGTCTACGACGTGCACATGGCGGCGAACGCCGCCGCCTCGGTAGCCCATTACATGGGCCTGCACTGCCGCGTCTTCCAGACCATAGGGGCCGCGGCGCCTGCCTGCGAGTTCATCGAGGACGTGGATTTCTGCATCGGGGTGGCGGTGAGCTACCAGTCCCGCAACCCCTTCTTCGACCGCCACAAGTACTGGTCGGAGGAGGAGTGGGCGCAGAAGTTCGCAGAGGAGTTTCCCTCCTTCACGCGACGTTTCATGGGCGCCGTGGAGTAGGGCGGAAGCTGTACAACGTGCTGAAAGGGTGATGATCATGGCGGAGAAGAACCCAGCCCTGCTGTCCAACATGCTGGAGATAAGGCTGGAGGAGAATCCCGACAAGGTGGGGTTGATATTCGAGAACGGCGGCCTGTATCCGGACGAGCCGCTTACCTACAAGCAGATCGCCGCCAGCGCCTTCAAACTGGCCCGGGCCTATCAGGATCTCGGACTCAAGCAGGGCGACGCGGTGGCCACGTTGATGCGCAACCACCCCGAATCGGTATACACAATGAGCGCCGCCACCCTGCTGGGGGTCATCACCGTGCCCATCGACCCGAGGACGAAAGGGGAGAAGCTCGCCTATATGCTGCAAGACTGCAAGGCCAGGGCGGTGGTTACCACCGCCGACCTGCTCCCCGAAGTGGAGAGCGTCAGCGGGGAGATCGAGGGCATCGAGCGTATATGGCTGAACCTCAAGCCGGACGCGGACCCGGACCTCGTGAACAAGTACCCCACCGTCAACGAGATACTAGCCGGACCGGATATCTTCGAGATCGAGGGCAGGGTGGACGATCCCAATCTGCCCATGGCCATCATCTATACCTCCGGCGTCACCGGCAATCCCAAGGGAGTGGTGATCAAGTCCACCCGCACCGCCATGTTCGCCCAGCTGGCCCCCACTCTGATCTGGAAGTATACGCCGGAGACGGTGATCTACACCGGCCTCTCCCTCACCCACGGCAACGCCCTGGCCATCAGTCTGCTGCCCGCCCTGGCCATGGGCATTCTGGGGGTCATCAGCCAGCGCTTCACCAAGAGCCGCATCTGGGACATCTGCCGTAAGTACGGCTGCACCACCTTCTCGCTCCTGGGCGGGATGATGGCGGGCATCTACAATGAGCCCCCCAAGCCGGACGACGCCGACAACCCGGTGGAGGTGGTCATCAGCGCCGGCACCCCTGCGCCCATCTGGGAGGCCTTCGAGGAGAGGTTCGGCGTGAAGATCCTGGAGTGGTACGGGGCGGTGGAGGGCGGCTTCGCCTATAACCCCATCGGGGTGGGGCCTATCGGCTCTTTCGGCAAACCCCTGGAGGGGATACAGGAGGCAATCGTCGTGGACGAGAACGACAACGAGGTGCCGCCCGGGGTCACCGGCGAGCTGCTCATGCGCGCCGTGAACGTCAAGCCCGAGGTGGAGTACTACGGCAGGAAAAAGGACTCCGAGGATAAGACCCGCGGGGGATGGCTGCGCACAGGCGACATGGTCCACAAGGATGAGGAGGGCTGGCTCTTCTTCGACTACCGCAAAGAGGGCGGAGGACTGCGTCGGGCGGGGGACTTCATAATCCCCGCTTACGTGGAGAAGGTCATCGGCGAGCACCCCGACATCTCGGAGGTGTGCATCTACGGCATCCCGGCCGCTTCGGGCGCGCCGGGCGAGAGCGACCTGGTGGCGGCGGTGGCTCCCTTCGCGGGCAAGACCATCGACCCCGCCTCCGTCTTCAAGGTAGCGCGGGAGGGATTGGAGCCCAACTCCGTACCCTCTTATATCCAGGTGGTCGAGGAGGTCCCCAAGAGCGCCTCGGAGAAATACCTGGACCGCGTCCTCAAGGACCAGTTCTCCGAGGACGCGGATAACGTGTTCAAGCTGGAGGATTGTTAGGGGGTCAGGTCTTGTTTTTTGCTTGCACTGTTATCTGAGAGGAGTGCTCGCTGATAATCACCGCATGAAATGCGGCATGGAAACTCCGGTATGCAAAAAACAAGACCTGACCCCGGAAAGACCGGAAAGAGGAGGTGCGAGTTGAGTTACATGGACCTTAACCTGGGTATCACCAAGGTGCAGAAGATGAACCGCGACATGGTGCATACCTTCGCCGCGGAGGTGCTGCGCCCGGCCAGCCTGGAGCTGGACAAGCTGGACCCCGAGGACGTAATCGCCAGGGAGTCACTCTTCTGGGATGTCTTCAGGAAGGGCTACAAGATCGGCATGCACAAGATCCTGCTCCCGGAGATCTACGGGGGAGGGGGATTCTCGCCCCTGGAGGTGCACATGCTTTTCGAGGAGATATCCTGGGGGAGTATCGATTTCATGATCGCCTTCGGGGTAGCCTGCTTCCCGGCCTTCATCGCCAGCATGGTACCCACCGACTTCCTCATCGACAACATCATCGTCCCTTTCTGCGAGGACGAGGAGGGCAAGATCATCGGCTGCTGGGCCATCACCGAACCGGATCACGGCTCCGACACCCTGGGGCCCTTCACCGAGCAGTTCTCGGATCCGGAGATCGCCAGGACTGCCTGCCGCGCCACCCTGGATGGGGACGACTACGTCATCAACGGCACCAAGGCGGCCTGGGTTTCCTGCGGGACCATCGCCACCCATGCCTGCGCCTACCTGACCATCGAGCCCGAGATGGGCATGGCGGGCGGCGGCATCTGCGTGATACCCCTGGACCTGGCCGGCGTGTCCCGCGGCAAACCCTGGAACAAGCTGGGACAGCGCGCCCTGAACCAGGGAGAGATCTATTTCGACAACGTGAGGGTTCCCCGTGATTACATGATCATCGACGAGGAGAGTTACGAGGCCATCCTGGACGTCACCCTCTCCACCGCCAACGCCTGCATGGGCGCGTTCTTCACCGGCGTGGCGCGGGCCTCCTACGAGGAGGCGCTGGCCTACTGCAAGGAGCGGGTGCAGGGAGGCAAGAAGCTCATCGAGCACCAGCTGGTGCGCTACAAGCTCTTCCACATGTTCAAGCTGGTGGAAGCATGCCGGGCTTTTTCCCGGGCGGTAGTGGAGTTCAACTTCAACACCAACCCGCCCTTCACCCATTACTCCATCGCCTCCAAGGTCTTCTGCACTCAGGCAGCCTTCGAGGTGGCCAACGAGGCGGTGCAGCTCATGGGCGGTTTCGGCCTCTCCAAGGAATCCACCATCGAGAAGCTCTTCCGGGATGCGCGCGCGGGCCTCATCGAGGACGGCTCCAACGATTTCCTGGCCTTGGTGGCCGGCGAGGCCATCGTCAACGAATAAGTTCCAGGTAGCCCGAGCCTTGGAGTATGGTCTCGCTCCGCTGATACGTTCAGAGGAGACCGATCCGCCCTGCCAGGGGGGCTAAGTCACCTTTGCTCATGGCATGCGCCGATGTGCCCCGTACCATCACCTCCCCCGAGGTGGGGTGGTCGATCCCGGCCTTTCCAGCCCGGCAGCGCCCCTGGTAACAGTGATAGCAGGGGGCTATTGAAGGCTTATTGTGACCCCTTTAAGCGCAGGATAAGGTTTTGATGTGCGGGAATGGGAGACTACGCCGGTCCGGCATCCGGCGGGGGTCCCACATGCGTGGTGGAAGAGGCGTCGTCACATGCGGGCAAGCCCCCGCCTTCTCTATGTACCCGTTTCAATTCGCGCGAAACCTTGAGAATCACGGCGGTGATAGGCACGGCGAGGATAGCACCGAAGATGCCGCCGAAGACCGCTCCAAGCAAGGTCACCAGCAACGCGACGAGCGGGTGCAGTTTGAGTGTTTTACCGTAGGCGATGGCCTGCACGGGGTTCTGCATCACGGTGTGGATGAGGACCACCAGCACCAGCATGATGATACCCGCGGTCAGGCCCTTGGACGCCAGGGCTATCAACACGGCGAAGGCGCCACCTATATATCCCCCGAACGACGGTATGTAGCAGGTGACAAAACTCACCAGGCCGATCGCTCCCACCAGTGGCAGCCTCAAGATGAGGGACACGATGACCACCAGGATGGTATCGACGGTAGCGATGATGGTGGTGCCCTTGAAGTATCCCCGGATGGAGGCATAAACCTCGTTCATGATGATGTTGCCGGTGCTGCGGGGCACGCCCATATGACCGGCCACCCATTCCTTGATGGTGCCGTCATCCGCGAGGATGAACATGAGGATGAAGAAACCGATGAAGGCACCGATGAGGAAGGAGGTCAGGCCGTGCACGCTTCCCGCCACCTCTGAAGCTATGCCGTCGGTTATGGAAGGCCAGGCCTTCTCTATCTGCTGCTGTACCCACTGGGCGAAGGAACCGCTGACCTTGAGGTTGTCCAGCCAGGCCTGGATTCTGTTGGCGCCGTTCTCCACCTGCTGCCCGATAGAGGAAGCCTGGGTGGATATGCCGTAGACGATTACCGCCAGGAACCCGGCGATCACCACTACGATGATAATCAGCATGATCAAGGTAGCCAGCCATCTCGGTATGTGGTGGCGGGTCATGAAATCGACGAAGGGTTCGAGGAGGATCCCGATAATGATCGCGATAACCAGGGGGATAAGTATCTGGTGCGTCTTGGAGTAGATCATCCCGAAGACGACCACGGCACCCACAATACCCAGGAACAGCCAGCCGGATGTACCCCAGCGCCACAACCAGGGCTTATCCGGCCCCACGAGACCACTCTTTTCGTTTTCTTCCGGCATGCGCGCTCCCTGCGTCCACTCGAATACGCCGCTTGATTTATCGGGCGCGAATTCCGGGAGCATTAGGACTTATTGTGCGTTTCGGGAAGGGGTCGGACCTGCGCTCGACGGTCCGCCGAAGGTCCGTGCGCGTGAATAATGCATTTGCATGAGTCCGAAGAGCGGAGGCACGACCCCTTATATCCTGAAGCGGCTCTTGGCCTCCCGCACCGCATCCTCCGAGAGGTACATGGAGGCCGCGAAGAGCGTGCTCAATCCCGGGTAGGCCGAGAGCTCCAGGTATTCCAGGCGGGAGGCCAGCTCCTCGGCTTGGCGGCGAATCGCGATGGAGAGGAGCATGGAGCGTGCACCTGCGCCCGCGGCGTTCCCCACCTGCTTTATGCGGTCCAGGGCCACGGGTGGGAGCAGGGCAATGGAGAGGGCGGCGGCGGGGTCGATATAGGTTCCGAAGGCTCCCGCCAGGATGATCTCCCGCAGGTCCTCATTGCCCAGCCCGGCTTCCGCCATGAGGGCGTCTATTCCCGCGCGTATGGCGCCCTTGGCCTTCTGTATCTCGCGGATATCGTTCTGGGTCACCGCTACCCCCGTGGTGCTCTCCTCGCCTGCGGGAACCAGGTAATAGACGAGCTCCTTGTCGCGGCGTTCGGTCCCCGGCCGGCCTTCCCGGATGCGTCCGGAGGAATCTATGATCCCTGCCGCCGCCAGGGCGGCCAGCGTTCCCAGGATCCCTGAGCCGCAGATGCCGACCGGAGGGGCACCCCCGACCACCGTGAGTTGCGCCTTTCCGCTGCCGGGGTCGATGCTTACCCCCTCGACGGCCCCGTCGCCGGCGCGCATGCCCTGGCTCAGGCCTCCTCCCTCGAAGGCGGGGCCTGAGGCGCAGGAGCACGAACGGATATGGCCGTCGGTCTGCAGGGCTACCTCCGTATTGGTACCGATATCCAGGAGCAGGCATGGACCCGGCCTTTCCCAGAGCCGCGCCGCGGCAACCGCCGCGAGGTGATCGGAGCCGACGTATCCTGCAATGGGGGGCGGCAGGTAGACTACGGCGGCCGCGCTGAGCTCTATGCCCAGGTCCCTCGCTTTGACCTCCTGAGGGATGTCGGTGGCGGGGAGATAAGGGCTTTTTCCGAGCTGTTCCACGGGCAGGGCAAGGAAGAGGTGGTGCATGGCGGTGTTCCCGACCAGCACCATCTCATAGATATCACTGCGGTCGCGATCTATCTCCGCGAGCATCACGGAGAGATTATCGTTGATGCCCTGTACGACCAGCTCCTGGAGTTGGGACGCGCCGCCCTCCACGGCATGCTGGATACGGGTGACGATGTCCTCGCCGTAGGGTACCTGGGGGTTGAGAAAACCACGGCTCGCAATCAGGATGCCTCTGGAGAGATCGTAGAGAAAGAGGGCGACTTTGGTGCTCCCGAGATCCACTGCCAGCCCCAGTGGAAAGCTCCCCGCGGGGGCCAGGCCCAGCAGCTCCTTACCGCGTACCAGGGCGCTGACCTTTCCCTTGCCCTCACGCAGCAGTGGGGATATGCCTCTCAAGCCTGCCAGGTCCACACTCCGTATCTCCACCTCCGGGGCTGTAGCACGCAGGGCCTTCTCCACACGGTACAGATCCGAACCGGGGTCGCCGGGTGCAGTGGGGATCTCGACCTCGAGTTCGCAAGAGAGTACCGCAGGTTCAGGACTCTCCACCTCGAGTTCGCTGTCCAGCTGCATCTTCTGCTCGGAAGTCAAGGAGGAAGCCGGGATATAGATGGAAAGGTCGCTCTCGGGGTGGACCTGGCACGCAAGACGCACGCCTCGCGCCAGCTGTTCGGCCGAGAGCTGGTCCTCCTCCTGCGGCGTTGGGTCTGAGGTCATTCCTTCCAGGATATGGATACGGCACTTGGCGCAGGACCCTATGCCGCCACAGATGCTCTCCACTCCGATACCGGCGGAGTGAAATGTGGTGAGAAGGTCTTCCTCGCTGCTGGATACCAGCTGCGCTCCCAGGGGCCGTACGTCTACGCGATACTCCACGGCGCCTTTCCTCTCAGGCCTTGCGGGCCCGGTAGTACTTGAGATAGGCTCGGCCCATTTTATCCTTGCCCAGCAGGAAATCGGCGGCACGGATGGAGAGTACCAGGCCCTCTTCCAGCGGGTTGACGATGGCTGCCGCGAGGCCGGCCTGTACCGCCAGGGCCAGGAATGCGGCGTTGATCACCGGCCTCTCGGGCATGCCGAAGCTGATATTGGAGGCGCCCAGGGCCACCGGGCATCCCAGTCTCTGCCGGATGTCCGCGATGGCGCGGAGCGTGACGGGAGTGGCGTCCGAGTCGGTGGCGGCGGGCAGGGTCAGGCAATCCACCAGCACCCTTTCCGCGGGGATTCCGAAGGAGGAGGCGCGCGCCAGGATGCGCTCCGCCTTGACCGTCCGCTCGTCAGCGCTGGCCGGTATGCCGCCTTTATCTTTGGTCATGGCGATAACGTAACAGCCGCGGTCGCCTACCAGGGGCAGCACGGTGTCCATGCTCTCATCGTCTGCCGTCACCGAGTTGACGATGGCCCGTGGGTCATCGTATGCATCGAGTGCCGCAGCGAGGGCGGCGGAATCGGCGGAGTCGATGCACACGGGCAGACCCGTCTCTGCGGCAACCGCCTGCACCAGCCTGGGCAGCAAAGCGACTTCGTCTACGCCTGCGGCGCCAACGTTTACATCTATATAGTCAGCCCCGGCCGCGGCCTGCGCCGCCGCGTCGGCCAGCGCCTTGTCCAGCCTGCCCTCCTTCAGCTCCTCAGCCAGCTTGGCACGCCCGGTGGGGTTTATCCTCTCACCGATGATCACCGTCAGGTCGTCGGGACCGAACATCGCTTCTCCTTTCGCTCTCTATGCCCACACAGGTTAGCAACGGACCAAACAAGATTATAACAGTACGTCGGCGGCCGTATCCTCGCTGCCGTCCTCATCCGCCCCCGTTTTTTCCGCCCCGGTGCCGCCTCGTGGCGAGCGGCCGAAGTCGCGCATGATGAGAATGAAAGCGGCACCTCCCACCAGGAGGCCAAGATAGAAATCGACGAAGCGCCAGATAAGGGTGAGCAGCCCGGCCACCCCCGCGTCGGGTATGACGCTCTTGTATACGAAGAGGAAACCCACCTCGCCGATACCACTCGCCCCCGGGGTGGGGACGAAAGGCATGAGGATCTGCACTACCAGTTGCGCGACTATCGCCTTCCAGAAATAGGAGCCATATCCCAGGCCTACTACCGCTACGGGGACGGCCATGAATCCCGTGAACCAGTAGAGTGCGGTGAGCCCCACTATCGCCGCGAGCTTGGCCTTGCCCAGCTTCACGATGCGCCGCAGCGACGCGGCGAAGGTCTGGATCTCGCTTGAGAGGCGCGCGAGGAAACGGCGGTACCATTCCCGCTTGCGCAGGAAACCCGGGGAGTGCTTGAGAAGCGTGTCGCCGACCATGGTATGGGGCCGCAGGATAGCCCAGAGCACAAGAGCGAGGTAGAGAAGCCCTATGGCAAGTGCCGAGAAGAGGACCCCCTGGATGGAGAGGGAAAGGTCTATATAACTGCTGGATATCCAGATAACGAAAGGGAAGAAGAGCATGAGCAGCGCCGTCGAGATGCAGGCACCGAAAGAGACCACGGCGACGGCTTCTCCCGCCTCCAGTCCGTACCCGTAGAGGAAGACCATCTCCCCCGTTACCCCTCCGGCTCTCCAGGGAGTGATGAGGCCGGTAAAATAGCCTGCGTATACCGTCTTGACGATCTTGCCCGGGGATATTCTCTTGCCGGTGGAATTCACGAGTATGCGCATGCGCACCACCGACCATAGCCACCTCCCGAGCGATAGCGCAGCCGCGAGGATGAGGAAACCAGGGGAGAGGTCGGACAGGGCGTCGAGGGTATCCCGGTCCAGGGTGGCCAGGGAGATGATGATCAAAGTTGCCGCCGACAGGGCCACCGCCAGGATAAGGCCGCGCCGCAGTTTGACCTTGTCCAGGGAATCCCGTCCCCCCGGTAGCATCTCTTCACCCATACCGGCATTCTACCCCAGATGCGGGGTCTGCCGGACAGGGGATATTCACCCAACAAATCACCGAGACGGGCTGACCCCCGGTGCTGACCTCGCTCATGGCGTTTATGTCGAGGATGCGGGAATATCTAATCAAGAAGGAGTTTTGGAGGAAAGATGGATCCACCGGGCGTTAACAGTTGAGCAAGAGGGAAAGATAAATACGTGACCTCGAGCGGCGGCCACCCGGTGGGGAGGCCGTCGCCATTGAGGGGAGTGAATGAGATTGGCCGGGAGAGATGAAAGCGGGGAGAAGGAAGAGAACTCCGCCGGCAAGGTAGTGATAAACATCGGCGGCATGACCTGTGCAACCTGCGCCACCAAGGTCGAGAAGGCCTTGAGGGAGATGCCGGGGGTGGAGGGCGCCGCGGTCAACCTTGCCTCCGAAAAGGCCACCGTCTCATTCCGGAGCGGCGAGACGGATATAGAGAACATGGTTGGAGTCATAGAGGGGTTGGGCTATCAGGCACGACTGCAGAAAGCGGTCTACGCTGTAGAGGGCATGACCTGTGCATCCTGTGTATCCCGGGTGGAGAAAGCCTTGTCCGGGGTGGAGGGCGTGATGAGTGCGGACGTCAACCTGGCGACCGAGCGGGCCACCGTGACCTTCGATGCGGAGCAGACATCGTACGAGAAGATGGCGCGGGCCGTGGACGCTGCCGGCTACAGGCTGCTGACCACGGCGGAGGGTGAAGAGGCGTTGGACCGCGAAAGGAAGCGGCGCGAGCGTGAGACCAGGCTGCTGAAGATCAAGCTCGCCTACAGCGCCTTGTCCGCCGCGGTGATAATGTTCCTGTCCATGGCCGCTATGCACATACCGGGCTTACGGGACATACCGCAGCGCACCATATTCATCCTCCTCTTCGCCCTGGCCACGCCGGTACAGTTCTGGCCGGGCCTCACCTTTTACCGCGCGGCCTTCAAGGCGGCACGCCACGGTACCACGGATATGAACACCCTTATCGCCGTAGGCACTACCGCGGCCTATATGTACAGCGTGGTGGCCACCTTCTTCCCTTCCTTTATCAGCGGGACGGGACTGGAGTTGGCGGTTTATTACGATGCCTCGGCGACCATCATCGCCCTGATCCTGTTGGGCCGCTTCCTGGAGGCGCGTGCGAAGGGCCGCACCTCCGAGGCCATCCGCCGGCTTATGGACCTGCAGGCGCGTACCGCCCGGGTGATCAGGGACGGCGAGGAGTTGGACATCCCGGTTGAGGAGGTGCGTGTGGGAGATACCGTCGTGGTACGGCCGGGGGAGAAGATACCCGTGGACGGCCTGGTCGCGGAAGGGCACAGCTCTGTGGACGAATCCATGCTCACGGGTGAACCCCTCCCGGTGCAGAAAGGACCTGGTGACGAGGTAACCGGGGCCACGGTCAACGGCACCGGTACATTCCGTTTCCAGGTAACGCGCGTGGGCAGCGATACCGTGCTGGCCCAGATAATCAGGCTGGTGGAGGAAGCACAGGGCAGCAAGGCGCCCATCCAGCGTCTGGCGGACAAGGTGGCCTCGGTCTTCGTGCCCGTGGTCATCGGCATCGCCCTGGCGACTTTCCTGGTGTGGTTGCTGGCCGGTCCGGATCCGTCCTTCAACTTCGCCCTCATCAACTTCGTGGCGGTACTCGTCATCGCCTGCCCCTGCGCCCTGGGCCTGGCTACGCCGACCGCCATCATGGTGGGAACCGGGAAAGGCGCGGAGTTGGGCATACTCATCAAGGGCGGTGAGGTCCTGGAGACCGCCGGCCGCCTGGACGTAGTTATCTTCGACAAGACCGGAACCCTCACCTGGGGCAAGCCGGTGGTCACCGAGGTTATCGCGACAGGCGGAAGGGGAGCGGGCGAACTGCTGGCTCTAGCCGCTTCCGTGGAGCGGGGCAGCGAACATCCCCTGGCTGAGACCCTCGTAGAGGAAGCCCGTACGCGGGGATTGATGCTTGGTGATGCTCACAATTTCCAGGCTCTACCAGGCCGCGGCGTGATAGCCGACCTGGATGGTATGGAGGTGAGGCTGGGTAACGCCGCTTTCATGGCCGAGAGCGGAGTGAACCTTGGCGAGCTGGAGATGAAGGCGGAGGAACTCTCTCGCGAGGGCAAGACCGTCGTTTACACCCTGGCGGGCGGCGAACTATTAGGCCTGGTGGCCGTCGCCGACACGCTCAAGCCCATGGCCGCAGAGGCGGTGAGGGTGCTGCAGGAGTTGGGGGGGGAGGGGGTCATGCTCAGCGGCGACCGCCGCTCCACTGCACAGGCCATCGCCCGCCAGGTAGGAGTCGACCGGGTACTCGCGGAGGTGCTCCCAGCCGACAAAGCGGCGGAGGTGTCGCGTATCCAATCCGGGGGCAAGGTGGTCGCCATGGTCGGCGACGGTATCAACGATGCGCCGGCGCTGGCACAGGCGGATATCGGAATCGCCATCGGCACCGGTACGGACGTAGCCCTGGAGACATCGGATATCACCCTCATCTCCGATGACCTGCGCAAAGTGGCCACGGCTATCAAGTTATCGCGGGCTACACTGCGCACCATCAAGCAGAACCTCTTCTGGGCTTTCATCTACAACATCTTCGGTATCCCCATTGCTGCCGGAGTTCTCTACCCGGCCTGGGGTGTGCTCTTGAACCCCATCTACGCCGCGGCGGCCATGGCCTTCAGCTCCGTATCGGTCGTCAGTAACTCGTTGCGCCTGAAGCGGTTCAAGGAGTCATGGGACTATACGAGTGAGAGCGGTCCGCACGTATCGAATGGGGCCGCAACACGAGAATTCGAGGCAGAGAGGAGAGAGGAGGAACCAGAGATGATGGGAAAGGCGATAGACCCGGTTTGCGGGATGAAGATCAAGAAGAAGGATGCCGCGGCTACCTCTCAATATCAAGGGAAGACCATTTATTTCTGCAACAAGATGTGTAAAGAGGAGTTCGACAAAGAGCCGGAGAAATTCATGGCCGGGGTAAAATAGGACGGTCTGTTGCGGCATGGACTTGCAGGAGACAGTGCCGGGAGAGTGATGATGCCATGTTCGGGAATGATCGGGGAATAGAGGAGGGGGCACGGGAACGGCCCGAGTTGTTCGACTATCCCGCCGCGATGCGTGAGAGGCGAGAGGAGGGCATGGTGGTGGCGGTGCGCGGTGATATCGCCCAGGTCCTGCTGCGGAGAAGCCGCCTTTGCGATGGCTGCGGATCCTGCTGCGTGACCGTGGATGAAGAGACCATGCTGGCGGAGGCGGACAACGGCGTGGGCGCCAGGCAGGGTGACCGTGTTATCGTAGGCCTGCCGAAGGGGTTGTCCATCCGCGCGGCCTATATCCTCTACGGCATACCTCTGCTGGCTTTCCTCGTCGGCCTGGGGGTTGGCGCCCTGCTGGGGTCGGCCCTCTTCGGCGGGGGAGGCAGTGTGGCACTAGGCCTGGTATGCGCATTCGGGTTTTTGGCGCTTTCGTATATCTTGCTCTCGCGCATCTACACGCCCGGCTCGCGTGCCTCCTCCCGTTATCGCTTGAGCATCACCAGGATATTGCGATAATGGGATCAGGGACATGGGACATCACAGACTTTGTGTGCTTCAGCTTTGACGAAAAGCCCTCGTTATGCGATATCCCATATCCGGGGCTGATCCCTTTCGATGCAATGCAAACTCCCTTGCGTTTGTAATATACTCGTGGGCGAGGGGGTGAGCATCTTGTCCAATGGCATAGAGTACATCGCGGGAGAAGACATGCCCGTTCCCGGTGGCCCCTATTCTCCGGCTGTCGTCTGGGGCGGCATGATCTACGTTTCCGGCCTGCTTGCCGTCAATCCGGACGGCAAGGAAGTAGCGGGGGATATCCGCGAGGAGACCATGGTGATCTTGCGCAACCTGAAAAAGCTGCTGGAGGCGGCGGGGAGCGGCCTGGAAAAGGTGCTCGCGGTTACGGTCTATATCAGGGACATAAACGACCTCTCAGCGTTCAACGAGGTGTACGAGGAGTTCTTCGCACCACCCTATCCTTCCCGGTCGGCTGCGGGAGTCTCGCTGCCAGGAAGGTTCCAGGTGGAGTTGTCCGCGCTTGCCTGCAGATAAGACCTTCTCCGCAAAGTGCGGGCGGAGAATAGGGGACCGCGGGCATGCCGGTCAGAAGGACAACACCGGGACGAAAAGTGTAGAAAGGGCTGGATTATGAGCAGAGTAGCCGTTGCCCGGGTTGGCGAGGATATCGCATCCGCGGTGGAGGAGGCCTTAGCTCCCTTCGGCGGTATCAGGGACGTACTGGGGAAGAAAAAGGATGTGTTTATCAAGGTCAATGCCGTCGATTACAAGTCCCACAGCTACACTTACCCGGCCGTCGTCACCGCGGTAGCGCGGCTCTTCAAGGCGGCGGGAGCCCGCAACGTCTACGTCATGGAGAACTGCACCCAGGCCGCATTCACCCGCCTCGTCTTCCGTATAACCGGCCTGGACAAGGCGGCGAAGGCAGCCGGCGCCGTTCCCCTCTACCTGGATGAGGGGAAGCAGGTCGAGATCGCGCTCCCCACCCTGGGATATAACGTGCACGTATCCCGGTGGGTAAAGGAGCGTCTCATCGACGGCAGGGATGAGAACCTCTATTTCAGTCTGCCCAAGCTGAAGACCCATTCCATGGGTACGGTTACCCTGGGGGTGAAGAACCAGTTCGGCCTGATCATGCAGGAGGACCGTATCCGCGATCACAACTACAACCTGCATCGAAAGTTCGCCGACATCTATGCAGTGATCAGGCCCGATTTCACCCTCATCGAGGGCGTTTACGCCATGAACCACGGTCATGATCACCCCGAGGGGCTGGTGGACAGGTGCGCCGAGCGCCTTGACGTACTCATCGGTGGGGACGACACCCTGGCGGTAGACGCCGTTGGCTGTGATATCATGGGCATCCGCCCTTCCCGGGTTGAGCACCTGAGGCTGGCGGCGGAGGGTGGATGGGGGACCATCGACCTGGATGAGATCGAGGTCATCGGGGACCGGGAACCGTTCCGCCGCGAATTCACACACCAGATCCTGGATATCTACCCCGATGACGTGCGCATCATTGAGGGCAAGGAGCGTTGCTGCCCCGAGGGCTGCAGCCTCAACACCCGCATGGTGCTCCAGTACCTGTACGTCGATTTTCAGGGGAAGGGAGGGTTCACCATAGTCATGGGTAAAGGCCTGGATCCTGCGGAGCTGCAGAAACTGGAGGGCAGGGTATTCATCGTGGGGGACTGTGCCTACGAGGAGGCCTATTCCATACTCAGCCACAGGCTGGACAGGAAGGCGCTGCGGGTATGCGAGGGATGTAACAACCTGCGTGATGTGCTCGCTGGCCTTACACCCTTTATGGACGTGAACCCTTTGAAGATGGTGCCGCTGCCCGCCCTGGAATCACTCGGGTTGCTCATCAATGCGCGGCTGCATCGCACCACGGCCCGTATCACTCCCCTTATTCCCAGGTGAGTATCGTAGAACGAGCCGTCGGAAAGAGCAGCGTGGCATGTATGAAGCCTAGGCTGGGCTATACTGGATTCGTCCAGTGTGTCGGACCCACCATGGCTGGCAGTGTAATCAGAACGGAATAGGAGCTGAGGCAGGGGTATTGGAGGAAAGAATACTCTCCCGTAAGGACAAGGCCCCCCTTCCCAGGGAGGGTTTTCCGCAACATCTGTCGCCGGCACGGCGGCGGCGTGATCCGGTCCTGTATATCCCCGGTTTCTTTCGCTTCTCCTTCCTCTCGGCGGCCATCCGTCGCAGGCTCAAAGAACTTGACTTCGAGGTCTATACCATCCGCCTGCCCAACTTCGCTGCCGGGGATATCCGCAAAGGCGCCCGCATCCTCATGGACAAGATGGAGGAGCTGAGAGTTCTATTGGGAGTGCGCAGGCTCTCCCTCATCGGCCAGGGCCTGGGCGGCCTCGTCGCCAGGTTAGCGGCGGAACAGATGGGAGCGAAGGACTATCTCGGACTCCTGATCATGCTGGGAACACCCAACCAGGGCTCTTATACATTTTATCCGTTTTTCCCCTTCAAAGCGGCGCGCGAGATGGTCCCCGGGAGTCCTTTTCTGGTAAACCTGTCCGGTGCCTATCTCCGCATACTGGAGGAGGGCACGGACTTCCCGTATATCAATCTGTATACATCCAACGACCTGGCGGTTATACCATGGACCAACTGCCGCCTGGGGGGGGCGGAGAACATACGGGTAGGTTGGTTCTGCACCCATATGGGGCTTATCCGCTCCAGGAACTTCCTGGGTCTGCTGCAGGGTTGGCTCGAGGCGGAGGAGAGCGACTCCGAGAGCTACGCAAAGGAAGGCGAGGATGCCTTGCTGGAGGAGTTGTCGCTATCCCTGCAAGAGGAACCCCAGGATGGGGGGGATTTGTTTCGGCGCGGCAAGCTTCTCCTGGACGGCGGCTACTACGGCTGGGCGATGCGCGACTTCAGCCGCCTCATAAAACTGCGGCCGGATTTTCCCGAGGCCTATATGCTGCGCGGCAAGGCCTTGAGGCGCAAGATGAGCTATGACGAGAATCCTATATACAACCGGGCGATCCGGGATTTCAACCAGGTCATCAGGCTCAAACCAGGATGGGCCGATGCGTATTACGAGCGCGGTGTGTGCTACGCGCTGCTCAACGCCTGGCCCGATGCCGTGGACAGCTGGGATAGAGCACTCATCATCAACCGCGACCTCTATCCGGCATACCTTGCGCGTGGGTTGGGCAGGAGGAAGCGGGGAGATATCGCGGGGGCGGTGGAGGACTTCACCGAGGTGCTGCGCATACAGCCCGACGAACCCGAGGCGCTGCGCTTCCTGTCCGAGATGGGCCGTTAGGTGCCCGGGGACCGGGGGCAGCGGTCCTCACTATACTGGTGCTTATACGGCCCGGCGACAAGGCTGGCCTGAGTCGCAGGCTCCTCCGAGCACCTTGCTCGCCGGGCACGGGCATTTTTCACCGATGTCGCTTCAGACCAACCTCCGGATTCCGGGCAGGGTTTTCTATACAGGCTATGCGGGGGTGCCTGTGAGGCCCGGAGTCTTGGGGTAATGGTCTCGCTCGGCGCGCAATAGGCGGGATAGGAG
>QZKE01000081.1 GCA_003598015.1 Actinomycetota bacterium
TATGGCCGAGGTGAGGGTGGTCTTGCCGTGGTCCACGTGTCCGATGGTTCCCACGTTCACATGGGGCTTGGTCCTCTCGAATTTCTTCTTGGCCATTTTGACCCTCCTCGATAATGATTCGAAGCCCTGCCGGGCTTCGCCTCGTCCAATATTCCTATATGTTACCGGCGAACACCGCCTCCATGCTGGTAGCGGTGAGAGGATTTGAACCTCTGACCTCACGGGTATGAACCGTGCGCTCTAACCAACTGAGCTACACCGCCTCTGGGGCCGAAGAAATGGAGCCCGCTAGCAGATTCGAACTGCTGACCCCATCCTTACCATGGATGTGCTCTTCCAGCTGAGCTAAGCGGGCTCGTTATTCCTCCGGCGCGCGCGTTAATTATGTTACACCCAGCCATTCAACCCTGCAAGAACATGGCAAGGGTGGTCTCTTCGCCCGGCTCGACAACGATATATTCCGAGTTCCATTCGCCGTTTACCTCGAGCATCATGCGCAGCATGCGGTTCGACCCCGGGATCTCCTCGTAGTTGAGCTCGAGAGTATCCGCCATGGACCTGGCCGCTTCGCGACATTCTTCCAACCTGTAGTTGCCGGTGTTGATGAGCACGACACGCTTGTAGTTCGCCAGCATCGCCTTGGTGACGCGCATGGCTCTCTCCTGTCCATACTTCTCCACCATGCGCAGGTAGTCGTTGATGGGTAGTTCGGCGGCCTTGATCCATCCCTTGGTCAGGAAATAGGTCCCGGGTTCCTCCCGCAGCCTTGTCAGATGCTCTTTCCGCGAGCCCAGGAAGAGGGCGATGCAGTCATCCACACGGGGAATGATGAGACGGTGGTTCTGCGAGGTCAGCCCGACCGCGGCGTTGGAGCACAAACCGTAGCCCAGGATGATGTCGCCGTTCCCGGGAATCGCATCTATCTCCTTCTGCAGCGTCTCGCGCAGCTTGTCCGGGTACACGTGGAGTCCGAACTCCAACTCGAGCAGGTCCTCCTCCGGCACCCCCATGAGGCGCAGTTCCTCCGCCACCGTGGCGCAGGCTATGATTCTTTTCGATCCATTTTCCAGCATGCTCCGTCTCCTGCCTTTGTTCCATGTGTATTGTACATCCTGCGCACCCGTCGTTGCATGATCCCCGATGCATGCAGCGTAAAAAACCCCTGGGGCGTCCATACCCACGGGCGCTTCAGGCGCACGGCCTTCACGGGGAGCATGATGCTGGAGAATTGAGTTCTCCGCATACACCGCTAAGCTTCGGGTAGATGCGGCGGAAAGCGGCGTAGAGCTCGTCATAGACCCGGCAGCAGTCCTCACGAGGCACAAAGGTCTTCCTTATACGCACCGCCTTCTTGATCTCCCTGTAAGCATGGTATTCCCCCACAGCCACGGCAGCGGCCAGGGCGCAACCCATCGCCCCCGCCTCCTGCGGATACTCCACCGCCTCGACGCGGCGGCGGGTCACGTCGGCGACGATCTGCATCCAGACATCGCTCTTTGCCCCACCCCCTATGGCCCGCAGGGGGTCGCAACCGAAACCAGCCCCGGCCGCCACGTCCAGCAGCCAGCGCAGGTTGTACGCCACACCTTCGTAGACCGCTCGCAGCATATGGTCGCGTCCGTGCTCCAGGTTGAGATTTAAAAAGGCGGCGCGGATACTGGTATCGGGAACCGGAGACCTTTCTCCGAACATCCAGGGAGCGAAGAGCAGCCTGCCGGCTCCCGGCTCCACCTTTTCCGCCGCTTCGTCCAGTGCCCTGAAGACGTCCGTGGCCGTCTCCTCGGGGCGCGCGAAGAGCCTGGCGAACCATTCCAGGCAGGCTCCCGCCGTCTCCGACTCGCCGATCATGATGAACATATCCGGGTCGGCGGAGACCACGGCCGCAATCCCGTTCTTGCCCAGGTTACGCGGGCGGGATACGGAGATGCAGAGCCAGCTCGAGGTGCCGATGTTGATATGCGCGTCCCCGTCCTCGAGCGCGCCCGAGCCGGTGGCTGCGGCGGGGATATCGGCCATGCCGGCGATCACCGGCGTGCCCCCGGCAAGGCCCATCTCCCGCGAGGCGGTCTCCCCGAGAGCTCCCACGATATCGATGCTCGACCGGATGGAAGGCATCCTGTCCAGGGGCAGTCCCAACATCCTGGCCAGAAAAGGCGACCACTTCCGCGTACGGCCGTTGATGATGCCGGTGCCGCCCGCTCCCGTATGGTCGATGACCATCTCTCCCGTGGCACGATACACCAGGAATCCCGTAGTGTCGAGAAAGGCGCGCGTGGATGCGAAGATATCCGCTTCGTTCTCCTGCAACCAGGCCAGCTTGCACACGACGTCCTTGCCCGAGGGGGCGGCCCCTGCGATACGGATGACCATTTTTCTGCCACCGAAACGGCGGATAAAACGCGCCGCCTGTTCCTCGGCCCGGCTGTCCAGCCAGATGATGGCCCGGCGCAGGGGGGTGCCGCCACCGTCCACGGGTACCACACCCAGCATCTGGCCGGCGAACCCCACGGCGGCGACCTCAACGGGATCCACGCCGCTCTTCTCCACGAGGCTTCGTGTCCCCGCAGCTACGGCACGCCACCAATCATCTGGATCCTGTTCCGCCCAGTTCGCGCGCGGATGGTATATAGGGTAGGGCTGGAAGCTGCTGGCGACGAGCTCCCCGCCGGTGGTGGCAATCACGCTCTTGCTTCCACCCGTTCCCACGTCGTGGCCGATGACGTAACGCTGCAACATCTTCACCTCCCTGATTGGACCATGCCTATTGTAACCTCAACGGAGACGCATCACAGCCGCCGGGATGGAGCAGATCCACGTTCTCTCCTCCTGTGATTATACCGCTGGTTATTCTCCAAGAAGTGTGGGCAAGGATGACGTCTTATCTCCATCGCTTTGCTGGTATCCAGCAGCGAGTAGTTATTTCGTGATTTACCTAATTCTGGGGAAGGAATATACAGGTTGCGGTGGAAAATTATATCAGTAGGTTCTTCTCTAATAAGTGTTGGTGAATAGTATGGTGGGGTATAAGTCAGGCCTAGGGGTCAGGCCTGACGGTAGCTACACACATTTCTTGGAGAAGAACCTATCAGGAGAACGTTGGAGGTTGTCATACCCAGGGGAGGCATGGTATGGAGATCAAATGCACACGCATCTGCGATGAATGTCCAATTTCCTCCTGTTCGCTGCATCCCAGTTTCCATCTCTTTATACAGACCTATCTCAGAGACATGTCGGAGAAGATGCGGCATCGCTAGCCGGGTGATGCGTCCGGCGCCGAATCACACGCCGGCGTTGACGTCATACAGGAAAAGAGGCGGGATCAGCGCATCCCGCCTCCTCGTCTCATGTCCCGCGCTGCTAGAGCAGGCTGTTACATCATCAGATTGCCCAGTGACATCGCGAAGGGCATGTCTCCCTCGATCTTCAGTTTGCCGGTCATAAACGCAGTGGGCCCGGCAAGCTCACCCTTCTGCATCAGTGCCCAATCCTCGATACCTACTTTGAAGGTCACCTCGGGGGAAGCTGCGCCGTTGAACACGATCTTCAGGGGGGCGACTGACCCGTCCGCCATGGCCAACTCGACGTTCATGGTGCCGGATGTGGAATTGAGGGCGTTGTACCGTTTACGGTCCGCCGACTGGCCCATATCCGTGAACATATCCATGGCGCCTTCCATCTTTCCGGTTACGGCTTTGCGCCACATGTCCTCGTCCAGCACTACCTTTATCATGGCGTTCTCGAGAGGCCCTTCGCTGACCTCGAGTTCGCTGGCGTCCTTTACCGTGATGCCATAGACGTAATCCTGGTCACCCTTGATGTTGAACTCCACGGTGAACATCGTGTCTTCCATGCCCGCGATGCTCGTGCCGGATAGCTGCTCCTTGACCATCTCGGGGACCACTTGCTCGAAGTACTCTTGCACGGTCACGTTCTCGGATACTTCCATTCCTACCTCCTTTTTCTCACCGGTACTTATTTCCAGCCGGATATGGGTCGATCTACGCAATCACACCCTGTCCCCAGCCGGTCCGACCGCCTACCTTTCGGTACTGACATGTCATTACTATAAATATATGCTACCATAAAGTCAACAATACAAACGGGTTGATTCAGTATGGCCGACGTCCATCTGTGCCATCCCATCTGCAACCCCCATATGCAAGTCGCACCGCACGAGAAAGGAGAGGGAGCTTGGAAATCAATTCCTCCGCCGTGAAGGATGCCATCCGCGCTGAAGGAATCGAGCTGGTCGGCATCGCGGATGCGAACGCGCTTATCCTCGCCTCTCCCCCGCGCCCGGCAACGGAGCTCATGCCCACGGCCCGCAGCGTCATCGTCATGGCGGTGGCCCACAGCCTCGGCGCGGTATATGCTCCGGATATCAGGATGTGGACCCGCAACAAGATGCAGACCTCACGCCTTCTCGACCAGGTATGTGAGAGATTGAGCAGGCTACTGGAAAAAGAAGGGTATCTGACCCTGCCTGTCTCCGCCGACAAACCGGTGGAGATACACAAGCTCGATCCCGCGACGGGCAGGAAGCTGCCGCATACACGCACCGTGGGTCACCTTTCGTTGAAACACGCGGCGGTGAGCGCGGGCATGGGACAGATAGGACGCTCCAACCTCCTGCTCACCCCGGAGTTCGGGCCGCATCAACGCCTGGGCGGGATCATCACCGAAGCCCCCCTGGAAAGCGATATCCACCGGGAGTGGGACCTGTGTCTCAAGGGCTGCTCCAGGTGCGAAGATGCCTGTCCCGTGAGAGCTTTGAGCGACGGGCGCTACGACGTCGACCCCTGTTTCGACTACTGGTCCATGGGTTTCGAGCGTATGAGGCCGCGCCACCTGTCGGATTGGCCCGCCTTTCTCGGCATGCTCTATCATCACTTCAAGCGCAGGGACGTGCTCATCGAGACCGGTCAGATCTACATCACCGACGTGGACTTCTGCATAGAATGCATGAAGGCCTGCCCGGTGGGCGAGCGCTGGAAGGGGATACGGCCCGCGGAGCGGGACAACGCAAAGGATCGCCCGTGAAGGTTCACGCATGTTGTGAAGCGCCGGCGTTCCGGGTTTAATATAGACTTGGCTGACATTCCCCGCGATAACGGCGGCTCGTGGAGGACGGCGCACCAGCCCGGCCAACCATGGAATCGGTCATAGCATTGCAGGCAGATCGTATGAAGGACGCAGACAGGACATAGCGCCTAAAGGAGTGCACCATATATGGACACCAGGCTGAACAACCTCGATTACGCCTTCGACCCCCGTTCCGTAGCTTTCGTCGGAGCCACGGAGAATCTGCGTAAATGGGGGTTCCTCATCCTCAACAATCTCCTCACGGGTGGGTATGAAGGGAATATCTATCCCGTGAACCCTGGCCGGGAGACCATATTGGGATTGACCGCATATCCATCCGTGCTCGACATCCCCGGCGAGATCGATATGGCCGTCTTCACCGTTCCGGCCCGCCTGGTCCTGAGCGCCCTAGACGATTGCATCGTCAAGAAGGTCAAGGCCGGCCTGGTGATCACGGCCGGCTTCAAGGAACTGGGCGATGAAGGCGCCGCAATGGAGAAGGAAATGGTGCGCAAAGCGCGCGACGCCGATATGGTCCTGATCGGGCCCAATTGCCAGGGCATATGCTGCCCCGGCAACAGCCTCTATCCCTGGATGCCCATTCTTTTCCATCCCGCGCCCGGCAAAATAGGTTTCGTCGCGCAGAGCGGCAACATCCTCAACATGCTTATCGGCCACGCGGTCTCCGCTGGTCTCGGCGTGTCCAAGGCGGTTTCCAGCGGCAACGAGGCCGACCTAAAGACCGAGGATTATTACGCGTATTTCGGCGCGGACCCCACCACCGAGGTTATCGTGTCATACGTGGAGGGGATAAACGACGGACGCCGCTTCGTCTCGCAAGCCCGCGCGGTCACACGGGACAAGCCCATAGTGATCCTCAAAGGCGGGCGTACGCAGTCGGGAGTCTCCGCGGCCCGCTCCCATACCGGCGCCATGGCAGTGAGCGAGAAGCTTTTCGAGGCCGCATGCCGCCAGGCGGGGTTGGTGCTCACCAGGACCATAGAAGAGGCCGGCCTGGCGGCCGCCTCCTTCGTCAACCGCCCCCTGCCGCGAGGCAGACGCGTTGGTATCATCACCGGCGGCGGGGGCCTGGGCGTAATCGCCGCCGATTTCTGCAGCGAGATCGGCCTCGACGTGGTCAGGCTCTCTCAGCGGACCCTGGACGAGCTGGAGCAACTCCTCCCCGACTGGTGGGTCCCGGGCAATCCCGTCGACCTGGTAGCGGGGCTGGACTTCAATATCCTCAAGCCGGTAATCGAGATACTCATGAAGAGCGGCGAGGTCGACGCGGTCATGTTCCTCTGGATCGGTGCTCCCCGCAACCGCAAGACAGCGGAAAGGACCCGCGTCGATCGGGGGATGGATATCTCCACGGTCTGGAAGATGATGGACCAGCACTTCATGGACTTCTCCAAAGAGCTTTACGCATTGATGTGGGAACTGCAGGTACCGCTGTACATGGCCACCAGCATACGGCCGGACGATGGGGACGCCGGCGCCGCCGCGGATGCCGACGAGGATCCCCTTATCTTCCCCAGCGTGGAATCGGCCTGCCGGGCCATCAGCGCCATGGCCGATCATTACGCCTACCGCTCAGCGAGGGACTGATCACCCGGCGGTCTCCGTTGACCACTCCCATCCGCAGCGATAAGATACGACTGCCTGTCATATTTTATGCATGCGGGGGAGCAACTGGCCAGAAATACCGGCCGCTTATGATCCGAACGGCTTGGAACGACTTGAAAGATTTCATCGCTTTAAGCTCCTGCGGATTTTCCGACGGAAGGAGGACTCCATATGGATAAGGTGCAATGCGTAGTGGTGGGAGCCGGGCCGTCGGGGTCGGCCTGCGCCTTGAGCCTGGCGCGCAAGGGCATCGAGACGGTCCTGCTGGAGCGCGGACAGAGGGCGGGCGAGAAGAACGTCGCTTCTTTCGTGCTGATGACACCCGTGTTGGACCACCTCATCCCCGGTTTCAGGGACGAGGCTCCCCTGGAGAGGCTGGTCTCCGACCACTGCCTCGCCTACCTGGGCGAGAAGGACCTCGTGCAGCTGCGCTGGCGCCTGCAGGAGCATACCGACAGGGGACTCGCTTATACCGCCTACCGCAGTAAGTTCGACGCCTGGTTCGCGGGAAAGGCTGAAGAGGCCGGGGCCGAGCTCCTGACGGGCGTCCTGGTAACCGACATCATCAGGGAAAACGGAAAGGTGGCGGGCGTTAGGATAGGCGACGAGGAACTCCGCGCCGACATCGTGGTAGGGGCCGACGGCATCCACACGGTGGTGGGCAGGGCGGCGGGCCTGGTCGAGGACGACCCGCGCACCTACCTGCTGGGGGTGAAGGAGATACTGGATCTTCCCCCGGAGGTCCTGGAGGAGAGGTTTCAGCTCGCCGCGGGGGAGGGCATCTGCTACGAGATGGTAGGGTATGCCGTCGAAGATATCATGGGGGCGACCACCCTCTACACCAACAAGGACAGCGTCTCCCTGGCCATCTTCGGGTGGGTGGACCAGCTCAGGGAGAGGGGCATAGACCTCCACGACAGGCTGCAGCGCGTGAAGGAACATCCCTACGTCGCCTCCCTCGTCGCCGGCGCGGAGCTGCGCGAATACCAGGCCCATATCATATCCAACGGCGGGAGGATGGACTTCACAAAGCTCTACTCGCATGGTGTGCTTCTCTGCGGGGAGGCCGGAGGTTTCAACGACTATGCCTATATCGGGGTGCCCCCGGGGATGCTGTCGGGGATGATGGCCGCGGAGACCGCCGCGGCGGCGGTGGAAAAGGGTGATTTCAGCGCAGCGGCATTGAGCGGATATATACCGCGCCTGGAGAAGACGGGCCTGACGCGCCTGCTCTACAACTCGCGTACGGCCAGCCGTTACCTCGTCGACCACGGCAGGGCGAACCTCCCGGGATACCTGGATCACCTGGTGAGGATAATGGGGGGTATCTTCGAGGACGAGGTCACCTACCTGGATCCTGAACCGTACGCTTTCGCCAGGGACTTCTATCATCATATCGCGGAGAACAGCGTGCCCCGGGCATTGCGGCGGCCGCTGAGAGCCGCCATCAAGGCTTTCTCCCCCCTGGCGTCGGCGATGCGCAAGCGCAAGATCAGAAAGGCGATGCGATGAAAAAGCACCGGGAAGCCATCGAGGCCAAACTGGCCACGGTCAAGATCGAGATCGACAAGGACGCCCACATCACGGTCAAGAAAGAGCTCTGCCCGGATTGTCCCACCAGGCCCTGCATCCCCGCCTGCCCGGCGGCCAACTACGCATGGGAGGAGGGCGCAGACCAGCTCGCCTTCAACTACGAGGGATGCCTGGAGTGCGGGACCTGCCGCTTCATCTGCCCGCTGGACGCCATCGACTGGTCCTATCCGCGGGGCGGCTTCGGGGTCCGCTACCTCTGGGGTTAGGGGCGAACCCGCAGATCCTTTTGCTCAGGGTTGTATATAGTAGGTGGAATCTGAGAGATCGTCCGGGTCAAGCAGGCGTTTAACGCCTCGCTGCCAGAGGTGATAGTTACAGACATCGGGGCCGAAACGCTCATGGGCTTCCGTGCCGGCGAAAAAGGCGAATCCTACCCCTCCCAGGTGATGTTCGATAGTGGCCTCGGCGCACTCGCGCGCGAATTCCTCGATAGCCTGGAACTGTTCGGGCCGGCGCGAGTCAAAGATGGCCAGCTCCTCCTGGTGGTTGAAGAGGCCGTTCTCGTAAGGGCCGCCCCAGGCATTGTCCCCCAGATCATCGCATAGCAGCCCCTTTTCTATATACCTGTTCTTGATCGTCTCGCCGTGTTTGGCCTGCAAGACCGTATTATCCACGCTCTCATCGCCACCAAAGGCCGTGAAGAAATTGCCCCCGCAGCGGAAGATGACGGGGGGCATGTGAGCCCTTACCAGCCCCCACCAGAAAACACCCTGCAGGGAGGGGAAATGCTTCAAATCCTGCAGGAACCCCCCAACCTCGTCCACGATCCGCTTCAGGCAACCTTCCTGGTAATCGAACTCCCCGGAGGAGCCCGCTGCGATAACGAACTGGAAGGTATGCTGGTAGGCTCGCAGGGCGGACCGGAGGGCGGTCTTTCCCTGCAAGCGGCGCCACAGGCGGGGCATCATGGAAGCCATGGTCAACCCCACGGCATTCTTGCACATGATGTAACCTATCTCAGCCTCGCCTATGCGGTAAGCGGCGTCAGCCCAGCTCTCATAGCTGGGGAAATGGCACATGTAGACACGGCTGAATTCCGGCACCCGCACCTGGCCGTCGAAGGCGCCTCCCGCGACCTCTACGCGGGGAGGACCAGGCCAGTGATAGAGCTTAAGGGCGATCCGGGTGAATACGCCCAAACCACCATCTGCCCCTCCCCAGCCCCGCATGATCCCCCGCAAAGAAGGCCCCGGTCCGTCGCCGTTGAACCATTCCTCTCCGCTGCCGGGCATCCCGATGCGCAGCAGGTCCCCGGAGGGAAGGACCCATTCCGCCCCCAGCAGGTTGCGCCCGTTGAACCCCATGTAGATCCCGCTCCAACCCATGCCGATATGGGAGGTACAGCTGGCCAATGGAGAGGTCCCGCAGCCGGCTCCGATGATATGCAGGTTCAACCCCCGTTGCATCGCCTCGGCCTGTACCTGCGCGCAGATGGCATAGGGCTCAACGACCGCGTACATGTTCTTCTCGTCGATGTCCAGGATGCGGTCCATGCGGCGCAGGTCTATCTGGACGACCCCCTCGCCCCCCGGTCCGGCATGCGCCCCCCAACCGGTGCTCAGGGCTTTGAACCTGGCCCGTCTTTCTCCGCATATCCTCACCACTGCCTGAACCTCTTCCGTACAGGAGGGAAGGACGACCGCCTCCGGGCGGTGGATCCAGAAATCAGGGTCCGTCTTGTGGAAGGGTTGCCATGCATAACCATCGAGGACGGCCGGCTCTCTGGAGATATTATCCTTTCCCACGGCCCGTTCCAGCTCGTCGTAGACGACATCTTCCAGCACGCTCTGCTTCCCCCTTCCCGTACACGATAACGCATTTGCGGGTTCCAGGGAGATATACCCTTTTTCTCGGTGCTCTAACCCTTGCCGCGACGTGCCCCCCTACACCTTTTCTCCTCCATATACTACACTCATTGCTTGACCGGCACGGAACGCGAGCAAGGACATGCTGATGCCAGGCAGGATCGATTTTCTCACCAGGGCACGGCAGGCGGAGCTGTCCCTTATTGCCATAACCATCATCTGGGGGCTCACCTTCTCCATGGTTAAAGAGACCCTGGAGGTGATGCCGCCCTTCGTCTTCATGTCCTACCGCTTCGCCCTGGCCTTCCTGGTGATGGCCGCCGTGTGCGGGAAGAGGGTGGCACGCATAGATCGGGGCACCATCGCAGCCGGCCTTCTCCTGGGAGTCTTTCTCTACGGCGCTTATTCCTTTCAGACCTTCGGCCTGCAGTACACCACGGCCGGAAACGCCGGTTTCATCACCGGGCTCTTCGTGGTCTTCGTCCCCATCCTCTCCACGGTAGTCCTGCGCAAGAAGCCGGGGCGGCGCTCGGTGTTCTCGGTGATCGTCGCCACCATCGGATTGGGCCTGCTCTCGCTGCAGCCGGGGCTCAAGGTGAACTCCGGTGACATACTCGTTCTGGCCTGCGCCTTCACCTACTCGCTGCATATCATCTACATGGACCGCTTCGTGCAGCGCTACGACCTGATGCTGCTGACACTGCTGCAGATGGGGGTGGTGGCCGTGCTCCAGACCGGCTCCGCCCTTATCTTCGAGGACTTCGTCCTCCCTACCGGCGCTTACGCCTGGCTCACCATAGTGGTGTGCGGCGTCTTCGCGTCCGCCCTGGCCTTCTTCGTGCAGGCCTGGGCGCAGCGCGAGATATCCCCCGTGCGCACCTCGGTGGTGCTGATCATGGAGCCGGTATTCTCGGTATTCTTCGGGATCATCCTACTGGGCGAGACGCTGACCTGGAGAGGATGGCTGGGCTGCGCCCTCATGCTGGCGGGGATGCTCATCACCGAGATCAAGCCGGAGAGCAGGAGCAGGGGCGATAAGTGGCCGGGGGGTTAGGCCGCCCGCTATCATCCCGTATCTGGACCTCGTCTCTATCTCATTCCCGCGTCCATTGAGCCTGCGCGCAACGATCCGGGCTAGAGGTGGGAGAGGATCTTGGAAAAGAAATCTACGGCACGGGGGCTCCTCGGGTTGGTGAAGATATCCTCCGGCGGCCCCTCCTCGACGATAACGCCGTCGTCCATGAAGATTAGGCGGTCCCCCACCTCCTTGGCGAAGCCCATCTCGTGGGTGACCACCATCATGGTCATCCCCTCCCGGGCCAGGTCCTTCATGACGTCCAGCACCTCACTGACCAGTTCCGGGTCGAGGGCTGAGGTCACCTCGTCGAAGAGCATGAGGTCGGGGTCCATGGCCAGGGCGCGCGCGATGGCCACGCGTTGCTGCTGGCCCCCGGAGAGGTGCGCGGGGTAAGCATGAGCCTTGTCCTTGAGGCCAACCCGGTCCAGCAGGCGCATGGCCTTCTCCTCCGCCTCCCCCGAGTTGGACTTCCTTACCTTGAGGGGGGCCAGGGTCACGTTGCGCAGGGTGGTCAGGTGGGGAAAGAGGTTGAAGCTCTGGAAGACGATGCCTACTTTCTGGCGGATAGTGTTGATATCCGCTTTGTGGTCGGTGACGTCGATGCCCTCGACGTAGATGTGGCCGCCGCTGGCGTGCTCGAGGCCGTTTACACAGCGCAGCATGGTGCTCTTGCCGGAGCCGCTGGGGCCCACGATCACCAGTACTTCCGAGGGCTTGACCTTCAGGTTTATACCCTTGAGCACCTCGTGATGGCCGAACCTCTTGCGGAGATCTACGATCTCCACCATGCAATCGTTATTCATGACCCCTCCCGGGATACGATCCGCTTTCTCCGGACCATATGTACAATCATATTCTTCTCCGAGAAGTCAGGCATAGGGGTCGGGCCTGGACTTATGCCTGAGCCATATACCCAGCCTTTCCTCCCCCTCCTTTTGGCCGTTTCGGGCACAGGGGTTATCGTACTCCCCATCTTAATGCATCATCCCCATCATTTGTTACGCCTCAATCCTTCAGAGACAGCCGTGTGGTCATGTACTGCACCAACCGCATCAGGGGGATGGTGATGATCAGGTAGCAGATGGCCGCCCATACCAGGGGGGTGACGTTTGCATACCTTCCCATCATCTCCTTGCCGCGGAAGAAGACCTCGGCGAGCCCGATGATCGCGACCAGCGCGGTATCCTTGAGGAGGGCGATGAACTCGTTGGAGAGGGGCGGGATGACGTTCCTCACCGCCTGGGGCAGGACCACGTAGCGCATGGCCTTGAAGTAGCCCATGCCCAGGGAACGCGCCGCCTCCATCTGCCCCTTGTGGATGGACTCTATCCCGGCGCGGAAGATCTCCGCCTCGTAGGCCGCGTAGCAGACGGTCAGCGCCAGCACGCCGGCCATGAACCGGCTCAGGTTGAGGCCGAGATATCCCAGGCCGAAGTAGATGACCACGATCTGCAGGATCAAAGGCATGCCCCTGATAACGTCGATGTACACGGCCGCGAAGAAGCGGAAGGCCTTGATGCGCGATATCCTAATCAGGGCGATGATGAGCCCGAGAACGAGGATGAACACCTCGGAGACCACGGCCAGTTCGATGGTGACGACCAGCCCCTTGATAACGTATTCCCAGGTCTTGGAGAAGATATTCCAGTTCAGGAACTCGTTCAGGAACCTGTCTATGGCCGGCAGCTCGATCAGCAGGGAAACCACGAATCCCAGGATAAGCACGGCCAAGCCGTTACCGAGCGCCAGCAGGACCGCCCTTCGCTGGTGAGTACGGAGCATCCTGACAACCAGGACGCAGATCAACGCAACCAGGGCGAGCACGAGGGCGAACCACAACCACACCAGGGCAGGGGGAACGGATTTCATGGTCTTTCTCCCGTCATATAACTCCTCGCTCGACGTCCGCAAGGAAGGTTGGCAGGACGGTACTCGCATATACCGGCGAAAGCGCGGGGGCATCTCCGGATACCCTGGTATATGCCTGCATCGCGCCTCCCTTCATCATCCCAATAAGAAGGGCCTGCACTCTATCCATGGTGCAGGCCCTTTGCTCACGTCATCGAGGAGTCTATATTTTTTTACTCCTCACCGAACCATTCCTCGAATATCATATCGTAGGTCCCATCCGCTACCATGTCGGCGAGGGCCACGTTGATGGCATCGAGCAGCTCGTCGTTACCCTTCTTGACGCCTATGCCGTACTGCTCATCCGTGACCACGGTCGCCACGACCTCGGTCTGGCCGCGGATCTTGCTCAGGTAGGCGTTGACCGGGAAGTCGTTCATTATGGCGTCGATCCTTCCCAGTTCCAGCTCCTGGAAAGCAAGGAGGATGGTATCGTATTTCCTGATCTCGGCGATGCCTGGTATCTCCTCGGCGGTGAACTGGCCGGTGGTATCCACCTGCACCCCAACTACCTTGCCCGCCAGGTCCTCGGGGCCCGTGATATCGGTGGTCCCCTTCTTGACCGCGATGGACTGGTTGGAGTCGATATAGGGATCGCTGAAGTCGATCTCGGCCAACCTCTCATCCGTGATGGTCATGGCGGACATGATGATATCGTACTTGTCCGTCTTCAAGCCCGGGATTATGCCTTCCCAAGCCGTGGTGACCACTTCGAGCTCCAATCCCAGGCGATCGGCAAGCTCCATGGCGATATCCACGTCGAAGCCCTCCGGTTCCCCGTCGTCCCCGATGCTCTCGAACGGCGGATAGGTGGTGTCACTCCCCATGAGGAGCTTGCCCTCCTCCAGGGTGGGGACCGTGACCTCTTCTTCCTTCTTCTCCGTGTCGTCTTTGCTCTCGCCACAGCCCGTCACCAATACCGTGGCGACAAGGACAAGGGCGAGCATGAGCACCAGGACTGCAAGCAAACCTTTTCTGCCCATCTTCCCTCCTTTAATCCATGAGACTCGGCAACGGTGAAAATTATATATTCAATCCTCCGTCAAGACAAACCAAGCGGTGGCCGGACAGGCCTTCACCCGCACTAAATCAACGTATCCCCATCACGCCCACGGCGCGAAGCGGCGGCCTCAGGCCCGTGAGTGCGTTCACCGCCTTCTCATCGATCCCCCGCAGACCCAGGTCTACCGCGAGGTCCATGGAGGCGGCCATGAGCGACATCTGGGAGAAAGCGATAGGCAGGTCGATCATCCAGAAGGGTTTCTCCATCTTCTCGTAGAGGAATCCCATTTCGACATCTCCGGCCCCGACTATCGCCGTCCTCCAGGCGTTCTCTACGCCGCAGGCCTGTGCAAGCTTGCCGAGTGCATCCCCCTCCGACACCGCCACGAAATGCCACTTCTGAGCGTTACCCGCGCTGGGTGCGATGCGGGCCGCCTCGAAGCACGCGTCGACGGCGAGATCGAGAGGGGTATCGCCGCTGCTCTCGCGTTTCTCCTTAAGCTGCTGCAATAGCCCGCCTATATCCTGGGTGCTCGAGGCGGCAAAAGATCCCCTCGCGAGCTGCGGCTCGGCATAATGCCGGTCCACGCTCTCCAGGTAGGCAATTTCCACAAGCGGCTTGCGTTTCCTCGATATCCGCCTGTACATCATGTGGTCCATATCCCTCGCCTTTACCTGCGCCTTCGGCCTGCCGAAGGGGATAACCGCGGGGACAAACATATCCTTGCCGAGGCCCAGGGCTTCCCTTATCTCCCTCTGGTTGATGCCCCCCAGCCAGCAGGTTCCCATCCCCGCCTCCGTCAGCCACAGCACTACATCCTCGGCCGCCACGGACGCCAGCGGCAGCATCTGCGGCCTCTCGCTCCGCACGTCCTCCCTGGGCAGGGCCAGCACGAGGAATCCCCTTAACGGGGACCTGTTCAGCCACAGGTTGATCTTGCCCTGCATTCCCTTGTGCAGGCGCTGCTTGATCCTCGTCACCAGCGCCGCATCATCCACCACTATCAGGCTCTCCTCGGCGGAGCCCCGCACGGCAACCGCCAGTCGCGCCGTTTCGCGCAGCTGCTTTACGAGGGGCGCGTCTATCTCGCCCGGAAGATACTTGCGGTGGGAACGGCGTGCATAGAGGGTCTCCCACAATCCCCAGGGCGTGTCCGAAAAAGAAGGGTAATCCCTCGTCGCGGTCTTGGTCTGTTCCATCTTCTCACCACCTCGAACGCTTCTTCGACCTGCAGTTCCCACAACCATACCATAACTCCTGCCATAAGGACGCATCCGGGGCGTACGCGCAGATGGCGTAAAAAGGCGCTCCCCGCCAGGGAGGAACGCCCATACTTGCGAGATCTTTGGGTCTTATCTCATTTCTTCTCTTGCAGCGGTGGTCCCACCGCTCCCGTTTTCACTCTCCGATTAGCTTCTTCACCCTCTCAAAGAGGACTTCCGGATCCACTGGCTTCTCCACGTAATCATCGGCGGAGACCTCCATGCCCCTGCTGCGCGGTATCTCGGTCTCCTTGGTCATGCGCGAGCCGAAGCTGGTCAGGAGCATGAGTGGGATCGCTTTCAATTCGTCATCGCCGGCGATCTCGTCTGCGGCGGTAAATCCGTCTTCAACGGGCATGATCACGTCCAGGATGATCAGGTCGGGCTTCTCCTCCCTCGCCTTGGCTATGCCTTCGTTTCCGTCGTATGCCACTACCACCTCGTATTTTTCCTCCAGCAGAGTGCGCGTCGACTCGACGAAATCCTTGTCATCGTCAACGAGTAGAATCTTTTTCATTCGCCGTTCCCTCCTTGGTTCTATATGTTCTACGACTCTTTCCCAAGTTTAGCAGCCCCGACTCCCAGTTACTAATTCTTCGCCTGAGGAAAATATAAACGTATTATTCCTTTCTTGCCAATATCTTGCGGACTCTCTCCATCACCACGTCGGGGTCGATGGGCTTCTCCACGTAATCGTCGACATCCATGCGCATGCCCGTTTCCAGCTCGTAGCGGCGCTGGCTCGCCTCTTCCCGTACGGAAGTCAACACGAGGATGGGGACGTCCTTCCATTTGGACCAGCGGGGATCCTGAAGGGTCTTGCACACACCGTATCCATCCAGCTTGGGCATGAGGAGATCCAGGATGATCAGGTCCGGGTTCTCCTCTTTGATACGCTTGAGGCCCTCCTCTCCATCGCCGGCCGAGACGACATCGTAGCCTTCTCCCTCCAGGAGCACGTAAAGGGCGTCTACGATGTCCGGGTCGTCGTCAACAATCAGAATCTTTGCCGCCATCTATCAGCACCTCCTTATAGCACCGGCCGCGGCAACAGTCCCGCTCTCTCCATGATCTCAGGCACTATCTCCTCCCATCCCACCGCCTGCACATGGATCCCGTGAACACCTTGTATCTGTTTTACCTGCTCGATGATCTCGAGGATGAAATCAATCCCCTCTTCCTTGACATCCTTCGCGTCCTCGAGCCTCTTGATCATCTCGTCGGGGACCTCCACCCCGGAGACGAATTTCTTCATATATCTTGCCATACCAACGGACTTAACGGGAATAATCCCCGCCAGGATATGTGTTTTCTCGTCAATGCCCGCATCGCATATCTCCTCCATCCAGCGGGAGAACTTAGGCACGTCGTAAACCGCCTGGGTCTGGATGAAATCCGCCCCGGCCGCGATTTTCTTGGCCAGCCTGGCGGTGCGGAATTCAAAGGGGTCGGCATAGGGGTTCTCCACCGCCCCTATGAAAAGGGGGACGTCCCCCGCTACTTCCTCCCCGCAGATGAACTTGTGCTCGTCCCGCATCATCCTGACCGTCTGTATCAGCTGTACGGAATCGATATCGAACACCCCTTTCGCCTCGGGGTGATTCCCGAACTTCACGTGGTCCCCGGAGAGGCATAGTATGTTCTTTATATCCAGCGCCACCGCTCCCAGGATGTCACCCTGCAGCCTTATGCGGTTGGCGTCCCGGCACAGCGTCTGCATGACGGCGTCAAGCCCCATGCGGCGCAGTATGGCACAGGAGGCCAGGCTGCACAGGCGCACCACCCCCGTCTGATGGTCGGTGACGTTGAAGGCATCGGCGGCGTGTCCGATCTCCTCTCCGTGCGCTTCTATCACCCTCGCCGATCCGCTCTTCGGCGGGCCTATCTCAGCCGTGACTGCGAAATGGCCCGCTTCCAGAACGCGTTCCAGGTTGCTTCCGGATTTCACGACCCGTCCTCCTTTTGCTTTTCCCAGAATGTCAGATCACAAATGGCCCCCTTGGGGATGGTGAACGTGATGCGCGTGCCCTTGTCTTTTCCCGGAGCCGGGCTTTCCGCCCATATCCTGCCGTGGTGCATCTCCACAATACGCTTGCATATGGACAATCCCAGCCCGGTCCCCTCGCGGGATTCACGGTCACCCTTGAAGAAATCGTCGAAGATGTTGGGCATTATCTCGGGCTCTATCCCGGATCCCTCGTCCTCTATCTGCACCACGATCTCATCCTCCTCCTGGCCGGCCCTGATAAAGATCCTTGCTCCACCCGGCGTGTAGCGCACCGAATTGGATATGAGGTTGTTGATGAGCTGGCAGAGGCGCACCTCCGAGGCGAAGATCTCCGGCAGGTCGGGCTCTATCTCCTCGACCAGCACTATACCTTCGGGTTCCACCAGGCCCCTGGCCACTTCTATGCAGTTCTCCAGCACCTGCTTCCAGGACACCGTGGTGAGTTCCGGCGCTATATGCCCGGTCTCCAGGCGGGAGATGTCGACGATATCGCTGATCAGTTCCAGCATCCCGTCGATGCGCTTGACGCTGCGGTTCAGCCATTCCTCCTGCTTCTCGGTGAGCGGTCCCGTGCTCCCCCGCAGGATCACCTTGATGTAGCTCTGCACCGCCGCCAGCGGAGCCTTGAGATCGTGGGCGACCATGCCCATCAGGTATACGAAACGCTCGCGCTCGTCGCTCACGCGGGTGAGCTCCTCCCGGGCCTTGTCCGCCTCCTCGGCTATCCTTTCACGCTCTTCGGCCTTTTCCAGCACCAGGCCGGAGAGCTCCGCGATGGAGTCCAGGAAATCGACTTCGTCCTTGCTGAAATCCCTGCGCTCCGCGGTGTAGACCCTCATCACTCCCATGATCCCTCCGGACGAGCGCATGGGCAGGGAGAGAACGGAAACCACGCCCTCGCGCCGGGCGGCCTCCGGATACTGTACGCGGGGGTCGTCGGCTACGTCCGGGATGGAGACCGCCTCACCCTGGAGAACCTTTTCCACCGTTGCGTCGATCTCTATCTCTCCTTTGCCCACGTAAGCGCCGCTGATGCCGTAACTGATGCGGTGGACGAGCCTGCTGCCGTCTTCGCTGAGGATCAGAAGGGAACATCCCTTCGCGCCCGTGCCCTTGGCGATGGATTCCACGATGGCCCGCAGGACGTTCTCCACCCCCACGGCCGCTATGACCGGTTTGGAGATCTCGTAGAGCAGCTTCTTTCTCATTCTTTCCCTTCGCTTGGGACCGGAGGTGGTGGCACCGGGATCCTCATGCGCCTGGCGCCGCCGCTCACGGACTTGCTCCAATCCTTGTAGGGGCGTACCTCTGAGAGCTCATCCAGCCTCCCCAGTTTCTTCAAGCGGTCGAAGATGAGCTGCCAGCCGCAGGGAAGGCTGGCTTCCACTTCGCACTTGCCTTCCACGGACCCGCCGCACGGACCGTTGAAGAGGCTCTTCGCGCACTGCACGATGGGGCAGATGCCCCCGTAATCGCCCAGCACGCAATCGCCGCACTGGGCACACTCCTCCTCGAAGAACCCCGGCTCCGCCTCCCTCCCTATGAAGAGCGTATTGAGAGCCGGCAATACCGGGAGGTCGGTGTAATCGGATACCATCCTGACCCCCAGCGAACAGGCAAGGACCAGGACAGCCTCCACATCCTGCACAAGCTGCGCGAATTCCCGGCGCCCCTCTGCGGGAAGCGGTTCACATGCCACCGGGATCACGGTATCGGAGACCGGCTTGAACCCCTTCTCCGCCAGGCGCGAGGCCATATCGCTCACCTCGTTCACTCCCCCGGTCCCGGCCATGGTAGGACAGGTGCCGCATCCCACCAGGGCGACCTTGTGGGATGAACCGAGGATCCTGACGATCTCGTCCGTGCTCTTCTGCTGAGTGATACTCTTCATCATCAACCCCCATGTGTCACTGCTTCAGCCGCGGGCGAACAGGAACCCGCCACGCAGGCGCCCTCCCTGGCATGGGCCCTGAACTCATCCCCGAACCCCCTCAGGCAGTCGAGGATGGGGTTCAGTCTTTGCGACAGGCGCGGGCACAGGGCCAGCCCGCCTGCATCAGTGAGAAGCGCGCCCAGGTCCTCCATGGTTTCCTCCCCCGCCTCGGCCCGCAATATGCGCTGGATAAGCCGCGCCGCCGCGGCGGGCGCGGTCCTTCCCGGGACGCACCCCCCGCAACAGGCTCTCTCCGCGAACCAGGCCAGATAGAGAGCCCAGCGGGGCATGCAGGTCAAGCCGTCGAGAAGGACGATCTCCCCCACATCCTCGAGGGACTCGCGGCCTGCCAACAGCGGCGTCGTCACGCTGGCCGTTATTCCCCCCAGATAGACCGCTTTTATTTCACCCCCACTGCCTTGCATGCCGTCGAGGATATCCTGCAGCCCCACCCCTGGCTGGATCTCCAGCAGGCGGGGCTTTGCGTCCATTCCGGCAAGGCTTATGAGGCGGTTTCCTTCCCATCCCTCCTCCTTTGCGGACCGTTTTTCCAGCATCCAGGGCAGCCGCCAGGCAAGTTCGGCGTCCAGGACCGCCAGGGAAGGGTCGCCGTCCCGCGTACCTTTCCAGCCGTAGAGTGAAGCCGCGCGCCACAGCATCATGCCGCTGGTCACCGCGGCCCTGCCGATATCCCATGCGCAAGGAATTCCCACCGGACCCCTGAAAAACGCATGCTTGATCCCCACACCGGACAGCAGCTCCGAGGCGGCGCTCGCGAGCACCTCCTCCGCCTCCGCCTCGCTGCAGGGAACGTAGAACACCAGCTTGCGTGCGCCGCAGGCCGCCGCCGCCAGGGCGCTCCCGGCGACGACCGCCCGCGGGTGCAGCAGGGACGCAGCGAAGCTCACGCTGTTCTCCACACCCGGGCCCGCACTATCGCATAAGAGTACCGGCGGCGGCCTTCCACGGTCCCTGTATTCGCCCTGCACGGCGTTACCGACGATCCGCCGTATCACCCCCTCGGGCTGCTCCGATACCCTGCGGATCAGGTCGGGCCCCCAGGAATCGGGCAGGGTGCCCTCCTCCACCGCGGCCGTCCATGGAGCCGGTTCACGTCCATCCACTGCCTCTACCCGCGGCGGCGAAATATCCTTCATGGGCTTGTAGGCGGAAAGGTCGCCGTTGGTCAGGGCAGCGACGAGGGCTGTCGTATCGTCCGGTCCCAATCCCTCCGCGAGCCTCGCCCCGTCCCCGGGAGTCTCTATACAAGCAGCGGGCGGACTATGCCAGCGCAGTATCCCGGGATCCGCCAGGATCTCGACCCCGGAAGGAGCCCTTTTATTTAAGTCCTCCAGTATGGCCCAGGCTCCCGCGTCGGCACACGCGGGCCCCGTGCACACCCTTATACGCGCCCGGTAGGGGCGCTGCGGCAGTTCGTCGAACTGGCTGATGAAACCGAAGACGCGGCTGGAGGGGATGCGCAGGCGGGAGGCGATACCCTCGACCTCTTTTTCCCCCACGTATCCCTTCGCCTTTATCTTGTCCAGGATGAGGCGCATCAACTCAGGTTGCGGTGGCGCCTGCATCGCCCTCACCTCCTCCCACTCTCTCCAGTCTTACCGCACATACCTTGAGGTCCGGGATCTTGCTCTTGGGATCCAGGGCCGGATTGGTAAGGATATTCGCGGTCTCGGCGGCGAAGTGAAAGGTGGCGAAGACGCTGCCCGGCTGCAGTTGCGGGGTGATATGTGCGTGGCTGATGAGGCTTCCCCTGCGGGATGTCAACCGCACCGCGCTCCCCTCCTTGAGTTTAAGCTTCCTGGCATCCCTGGGATTGATGCCCACCCATCCCTGCCCCACCTTCTCCTCCAGGCTGCGGGATCGCCGGGTCATGGAGCCGGAATGGAAATGGTAGAGGAGGCGCCCGGTGGAGAGGATAAAGGGGTACTCTTCGTCGGGCAGCTCATCCGGCGGCAGGTATTCCACCACGGCGAACTTCCCCCTGCCGCGGGGAAAAGCCTGCGTGTGCAGTACCGACGTACCGGGATGATCGGCGTCGGGACACGGCCATTGCAGCCCGCCCTCCTCGAGCCTCGCGTAGCTGATGCCCCCGTACGACGGCGTGAGGGAGGCTATCTCCCGCATGATCTCCTCGGCGCTGGTCGCGGGCATGGCATAACCCATGCGGCGGGCCAGTTCGGCGATGATCTCCAGGTCCTGCCAGGCTTCACCGGGAGGATCAACCGCCTTGTGCACCCTTTGCACCCGGCGCTCGGTATTGGTGAAGGTGCCCTCCTTCTCCGCGAAGCACACCCCGGGGAGCACCACGCCGGCCAGGGCGGCCGTCTCGGTGAGGAAGATGTCCTGCACCACGAGGAGATCCAGGGATTCCATCGCCTGCTTGACATGGCCCACATCCGGGTCGGTAACCATGGGGTTCTCCCCCAGTATATAGAGAGCGCGCACGTCCCCTCGCTGTGCCGCTCCCATCATCTCCACGATTGACAATCCGGGCTCACGCGGGAGTTCCCGCCCCCAGGCCGCGGAGAACTTCTCGTTCGCCTCCACGTCATCCACTTTCTGGTAGCCGGTGAAGACATTGGGAAGCGCACCCAGATCGCATGCCCCCTGCACGTTGTTCTGCCCGCGCAGGGGATTCACGCCGGTCCCTTCCCTGCCCAGGTTGCCGGTGAGCATGGCCAGGTTGGCCAGGGCCGAGACGTTGTCGGTGCCGCTTATGTGCTGCGTTATGCCCATGGCATAGAGGATGGCCGCCCGCTTGGCTTTGCCATACATGCGGGCCGCTCTCGTCAGGTCCCTGGCGGGGATGCCGCTTATCTCCTCGACGCGTTGCGGGGTATATTCCTCCAGTGCCCGGCGCAGCTCCTCGTATCCTTCCGTTCTGCTCTCTATGAAGCCACCGTCCTCCAGCCCCTCATCCAGGATGACCCTGGCCATGCCGTTGATCCACGCTACGTCGGTTCCGGGGCGGGGCCTCAAGTGCATGACCGCAAAGCGGGAGAGAGAGATCTCGCGCGGATCGATGATCAACAGTTTAGTCCGCCCGGAGAGCACCGCCTGTTTTATCTTCTCCGCGATCACGGGGTGGTTCTCGGAGGTGTTGGTACCGGTAAGCAGAAGGACGTCGGCCTTCTCCAGGTCGGAAATGGAGTTGGTCATGGCCCCGCTCCCAAAGGCTGCCGCCAGACCGGCGACGGTGGGGCTGTGTCATAAACGGGCGCAGTGATCGATATTGTTGGTGCCGACCACCGCGCGGGCGAATTTCTGCAGCAGGTAGTTCTCTTCGTTGGTGGTCTTAGCGGAGGAGAGAAACGCGACGGCATCAGGCCCGCTCTCCTCCACGACGGCGGAGAGGCGGCGGGTGACTTCATCCAGGGCCTCGTCCCAGGATACCTCCACCAGTTCGCCGTCCCGGCGCAGGAGCGGGCGCGTCAGGCGGTCGGGGTGGTCGACGAAATCCAGCCCGAAGCGCCCCTTTACGCACAGGCTGTAGCCGTTGACGGAGGCGGGAACGCCGGCCCGGACGCCCGTTATGCTCCCGTCCCGCACCAGCAGTTCCATGCAGCATCCCACGCCGCAGTAGGGGCATGTGGTCACCACGGCCCTGTCCTCTCCGCCCCGGTGCAGGGGGGGTTTCGCGATCAACGCGCCCACCGGGCACAGCGACACGCAGAGTCCGCAGAATTCGCACACCGACAGATCGACGGGGGAATCCATGCTGGCAGCCGGATGCGCTTGCGCCCCCGAGCCCTTCATCTCGTAGGCGCCCACCCCCTGTACCTCCTGGCAAGCCCTCACGCACAAGCCGCACGAGATGCACTTGGACAGGTCGCGCAGGTAGAAGGGATTGGCGTCCACGACGGGCCTGTAATCCTGCGAGAAGGGAAGCTCCCGGCCCGAAATCCCTTCCCGCGATGCGATCTTCTTCAGCTCGCAGGAGTTGTTGCTCTCGCACACCTCGCAATGGAAGGGGTGGGCTGAGAATATCAGTTCCAGCATGGTTCGCCTGGCCTCTTTAACCCTGTCGGTATCCAGGCGAACCGCCATCCCTTCCTCCGCCCGCGTATCGCAGGCGGTGACCAGGCGGCCGCTCCCCTCCTCCTCGACCAGGCACACGCGGCAGGTCCCACCGCCGGCGACGGCGGGGTGATAACACAGCGTTGGTATGGAGAGTCCGGCGCTCTCCGCGGCCTGCAACAACGTGCTGCCCTCCCGCACCTCTACGCGGCGCCCGTTCAATGAAACACCAACCATCGGTCCCCTCCCCCGGTTTAGAGTAATGCCATATGTATAACGCCCCAGATCAGTGGAGAAGATACTGCGAAAATATCGCCGTTTCAGGATTTCTCGATATAGATGGTCCGAAAAGTACTTGAGTTGCTTCCCCTTTGGTAACCTTTTATACCCACTTCCGGGGCAAATATAACCACAACCGGGGCGGTCTTTGCGGTATTTTTTTTATGGGCATATGCAGTACAAGCTCGGATGGCTGGAAGCCGGGCGCAGACACGGTTTCCGGCGGCAGGCCTGCTATCCCGGAAACCCGGCGCGTTCGCTCAAGGCCACCGGGGAGACCGGGCCGGCGGGATTATACGTGCCGGTTGCGCCGCAGCGGGGAAATCAGCCCCGTTCATCCATGGCGTCGGCCTTCTCCCGGAGTTCCTTGTACGCGAGGCCGCCCTCCATGTCGTTCGTGAGGTCATCCACTATCCTGAGGATGCGGATCCTCTTGTAACGCGCGAGACGGAGGTTCGCGTATTCCCGCAGCTCCTCTTCGCCGGCCGTGGCCCCGGGCAGGAGCTCGACGAAGGCTACCGGCAACTCACCGTAACGCTCGTCCCTCTTTCCCACCACCACGGAGCGGGACACGGCAGGATGCCCGTTGATCACTTCCTCGAGTTCCCGGGGATACACATTGTAGCCCTTGTATATGAGCATTTCCTTCTTGCGATCGACTATATACAGATACCCGTCCGCGTCGAACCGCCCGATATCGCCGGTATGCAGCCAGCCGCCCCGCAGCACCCGCGCCGTCTCCTCGGGATCCTTCCAGTATCCCTTCATCACCTGCGGGCCGCGTATGCACACCTCGCCCGCCTCCCCTAGCGGCATCTCTACATCGCCCGCCTCGAGATCCACGATCTTTATCTCCGTATCCGCCAGGGGCAGCCCCACGGAGCCCAGCCTTATCCGCTCCCTCGCAGGGGGGTTGGCGGTACAGCCCATGGTACATTCGGTGAGCCCATACCCCTCACATACCACCCCGGGGATCTTCTCCAGGACCCGTTCCAGGAGGTGCACCGGCATGGGGGCCGCGCCTGAGACCACCAGCCTTATGTTGGACATGTCCGCCTTCCCGAACAGGGGGTGGTCGACCAGGGGCACGAAGAGCTGGGGGGCGCCACCGAAACCGGTCGCCCCGTACTTGCCTATGGAGCGCAGGTACTGCTCCGGATCGAAGCGGTGGGATACGATCATGGTCCACCCGTTCATGATCTGGATATCCAGAAAAGCGATCACCCCCATGACGTGGAACCACGGGACTACGATGAGCGATATCTCGCATCCCCTTCTCATGATGTGTTCTTCTTCCCGGTCTCCTTCCATGCGCGCGACGTCAAGCTTGCCGCCCTCGTATACCACGTCTCCGCCGATGAACCACTGGGCATACTGGCAGCAGTTGACCACCACGCTGTAGTGGCTGATCATGACCCCCTTGGGGGTCCCCGTGGTTCCCCCCGTATAGGTGATGTGGGCCAGGTCCTCCTTTACCTCGAAGTCGAGCGACGGCGCCTCTTCCGGGTACTGCTCGAGGAGGGAGGAGAAGTCGATGGCCTCTTCGTCCAGGGGCATTCTCCTCAGGGCCTTGACCGGGGCGGTAACTCGCGGATAACAGTCGGAGAGACCGGTCAGGATGATCCTCTTGACCGGCGTCTGGGAGATGATACGGCGGGGCTTCCTGGAGATCAGATCCAGCCCGATATAGGTCTCCACGCCCGCGTCGTCGAGCTGGAAGGCCAGCTCTCTCTCGGACAGGAGGGGGCTTAGAGGGACGAAGACGGCGCCCGCCTTCAACAAGCCGAAGTAGGCTATGGCGAACTGGGGGCAGTTGGGCAGATGCACGCCCACCCGGTCACCCTTCTTAACGCCCTGGTCGGCCAGGGCCGCGGCGAAACGGTCCGTAAGCAGGTCCAGTTCCCGGAAGGTGATCTCCATCCCCCCGAAGATCATGGCGTTCCTCTCCGGCCACCTCGCGGCGGATGAACGGAGCACCTGGAACACGGGGATCTCGGGATAGCTCAGGTGTTTGCAGACACCCTGCGGCCAGCTCACGTAATTTTTCTCCATGCATACCCCCGTTTCCAAGCTTGATTATAACGCCGATCGGGGCCTTGCACGCATACGCACGTTGATATGCCCTTCACCTACAGCAGTTCCCTGATATCCGTCTCGTCGGGTTTCTTCCCCTCTTTCTTGAGGCGGAGGCACTCCCGCAAGGCGTCATGCCTCTCCCTGGTCATGGGGTAGAGCCAGGCCAGGACGATGCTGACCGCCAGGAAGAAGACCGTGCCGTATCCGAAGAGCGGTATTCTGCCGGCTTCCACAGCGTGCAAGGGCTACCCCCCTGGTCTGCCCCGCTACCCATCCCAACCAAGCAACGTTCCAGGTACACGCGATACCCATCAGCGCCAGCCGGCTGTCTCCTCGCGATGCCGCAACATGGCCTCGAGGTCGGCTGCGGCCTGCGCTCGCTTCCTAGCCGTCTTCCGCAAGGGGATAGCGGCCGTACTCCTCCACCGCTTCCAGCATCCAGCGCAGATGCTCGACGTCCATGGCCGGATGGCTGTTGGTGGGCGCCAGGATGTATCCGCCTCCGCGGCCGGCCTGCAGGATGGAGTCGCGCACCGCTTCGAACACCTCGCCCCGCGCGGCGTCCACGAGGATATGGGTGATGTCCAGGTTACCCAGCAGGCAGAGGCGGTCTCCCACCATCTCCTTCACCCGGGCCAGCTCGACGCCGGCGGTGGGCTCCAGGGAATGCACGCCGTCGAAGCCGCAGTCCGCGAACCATGGCAGCAGCGGGTAGACCATGCCGTCGGTGTGCACCACGATCTTCATCCCCAGGGAATGCGCCGTCTCGGTTATGTGCCGCAGCGCGTCGCCGTAGAGCTCGTCCATGACGCGTGGGTTGAGCATGGGCCCGGAACGGTAGGCCATGTCGTCAGAGTAGACCGCGCCGGGGACACCGGCATCAGCCCAGGCCTCGATCATCAGACAGTAGTGATCCTCGTAGAACTTGATCACGCGCCTGATGAACTCCTTCTCCTTGCGCACCGCCACCGCGAAACGCTCGAAGCCCAGGGGCTGCCAGGTGTTCTCGAAGAGCCCGTAGAGGAAAGAGGCGAAGATGGCTATGCGCCCGCCGAAGTCCTTCTGTATCTTCGCGTAGGTCCGGTTGGCCTTCTCGGGCAGGCGCAGTATGGCGCGCTTGTCCCAGGCCTTCCAGTCGGCGGGGGAGGAGATGAGACCGCCCCGGTATACGGGGGTGGCGATATTCCCGTGCTCGTCCACGACGATATCGTAGTAATGGCCGTAGATGTCCTCCGCTATCCTGGAATCCCGGAAACGCCAGATGGGCACGTGCATCACCCACGCCGCGTCGTAGCCCATCTTCACTGCGGCCGCGGTGCGGTCGTAGGAGAAACGGTCCATCTCGGAGTCCATGAAACCGACGCGGTTCAGCAGGGGCATGGCGCGATCGAACACCGCCGACGCGTAGCGGTTGGTGACCAGGAACCCCAAGGGGGTGGGCTTCTTCCCCAGCACCTTGTAGATATTGGCGTACTCCTCCATCACGTCCAGCGTCGGCACGCGGTCGGGTTCGCGCAGCTCCAGGGCCGCCGTTACGCGCTCGAGTTGTTCCGCCATATTCGCATACCTCCCTTTTGCCGACCGTGGCCAGGACCCTACTATCTATATATATATATCACACGCCGCACCCGGCACCTTTTCCTCGCTTGAGTCGAGCTGCGTTGGTTTCCGTAGCATGGATCAAGAGAGAAAGAACCGGGGTATTGCTGTTACTCCGCGTGTCCCGGGGATGTCTTTATGGAATCGCTTAATCCAACAGGTTGAAGCGGAAGATCGAGCCGCCGCCCTCCCGGGATTCGCACCATATACGGCCGCCATGGGCCTCTACGATATCCCGGGCGATGTACAGCCCAAGGCCTATGCCCTTCACGGAGTGATGGGGTACGTCTTCTACCTGGTAGAAACGCTCGAAGATCTTCTCCCGGTCCTCCTCCGGTACGCCCGGCCCCCTGTCCATTATGGATACTTGCACCCCGCCATCGTCAAGCCGGCCCACCTCGACCTCTACGGCCGAGCCCTGCGGGGAGTAGTTCACGGCGTTCTCGACGAGGATCACCAGCACCTCGGAGAACCCCTCGGGGTCTGCCCGTATCGCACCCACCTCTTCCATGAGCCGCAGGGATATGTCGCTCCCGGGGACCCTCCCTCGCATCTCCTTCACCACTCTATCGCATAATGCACCCGGGTCAACTTCTGTTTTTACCATAGCCATTTTACTGCGCCCTATGCGGGCGGTGTCCAGAAACTGGTAGACCAGCCTTTCCAGGCGGTCCACGCCCTTCTCTATATTGGCGAGCGCCTCCTCCCGGGTAGCTTCGTCAATCTCTTCCTGGTAGTCCCCCAAGGTCGATACATATCCTTTGATAATGGTCATGGGGTGGCGCAGCTCATGGGAGGCGATGTCGATGAAGTTCCGCAGCTCTTCCTCGTGGGCGAGCCGCCCCTCCTCGACCGCTATAGCCCGCGCCAGTATACCCAGGAGCCCCAGCTCTTCCGGCCCGAAATCCGAGGCCTCGCGGTAAAACAGGCACAGGCAGCCAACGACCCTGCCTCCCAGTATTACCGGCTGGTCCGCGTAGGACCGTAATCCCTCCCCGGAGATCTCCTCCGGGAAACGCCTATAATCCTGTTGTGCGATATGCCTGAGCGTCAAGGGCTCCTTCCTGTCCTCCTCGATGGCGGCGCAGCAGACGTGCTCCCCGGGGTCATCCAGCACCGAGAAACCCTCCTCTTTCCTCGCGGCGAAGTACGAGTAGACCTTGCCCTTTTCCCGCCGGCTGTAATGCAGGTGCATTCCGTCCAGAATCTCCTCTCCGGCGTCCACCATCATCCTTATGTTCTCCACGGGGTCGATCACCAGCTCCAGGAAACAGCGGTTGAGCCTCTGCAGGCGTTCTTCTGACCGCCTGCGGTCGGTCACATCCTCGATAGACAGCAGGATCAGCGGCGCGGCACCCTGTCTTCTCTCGACCCGTCGCGCGTTGAGGAGCATGGTCCTCTTCCCCAGGGACTCGAACTCATGCTCTACCTCGAAGTCGTCGAAGCTCGCCCTGCGCGGGATGACCTCCTCGAGCATCTCCCTGAGCCGGGGGATATCCCACTGCCGGTTGCCCAGTTCGAACAGGCACCCTCCCTCGGTTTCCTCCTTACCGGCCCGGTAAGTACGGTAGAAGGAGCGGTTGGCGCTTACCACCGTCATGCGATTGTCCAGGACCACGAGGGGTTCGCGTACCGTATCCATGACGGGTTCGTAGAAATCCTTGAGTAGATCGAGCTCGCGCTTGAGGTCCGTGATATCTACGAAGGTCATAACCACGCCGTCGATCTTGTCTTCCATCGTCTTGTAGGGACGTATTACCAGCTCGTACCACCGCCCCCCTATAGCCTTCACCTCCATGCTCGATGACCGCAGCGTTCCTATAACGTCCAGGATGATCTCCTTCAGACCGGGCAGATCGATGCTGGGTTTGAGATCGTCTATAGGCCTGCCGATATCCGCCGGCCTTACGTTGAATATCTCCCGCAACGACGGCGTGTAACGACTGATGGTGAGGTCGCTGCGGACGATGGCCACGGGGATATTTATACTCGTAAGCACGTTGAGGAGGTCATCGCTGGTCACGCGCAGTTCGGCGTTGCGCAAGGCGAGCTCCTCGTTGAGGGTGGTCAATTCCTGGTTGCTCGACTGCAACTCCTCCTTGGCCGTCTCCAGTTCCTCGTTAGTGCTCTGGAGCTCCTCGTTGGCGGATACGATCTCCTCGCCGGCCGCTCTCAACTCCTCGATGGCCGCCTCGTGTTCCTCGACCGTGGACTGCACATACTCGCGGGCCGACGCGAGTTCCTCTTCCAGCTCCTGGATCATGGCCTCCCTGGAATCCGTCGCCTTATCTCCCCTCTCCGCTTCGTGCGCCTTTGTCCGCTCGCTTGAGGGTCCGGTATGTGCGGGGGTTTCCTCGAACAGGATGAGAAAATACTTGTCAGCGGCGTCGGAACCCATGACCGGGAGTACCTCGATGCTCACCACTTCCTCCCCGGAGGAATAGTCAAGCCTTATTCCTTCCTTTCTGGCTGGCCCGTTGCTTTGCGCGGCCTTCTTCAGCAAGGCGCGAAGTTCGTAACCCAGGTTGCCCTTTGCCATCCTCATGATATTCAGGCTGGCCTTACCGGCTTGGAGCTCGAGGTACCTGGCGCTGGAGCCCCGGCTGTGGATCATGTTCATGCCCGCGTCCACCAGGATACTCAGCGGCGCGAATCTTGCGACAAGCATCTCGTCCGCCTTCCTCACGGGGTCGGCCCCGGCCGGTACCGCCGTGAACTGGGCGGCGTCGGCCGGCCTGGGTTCCCAGGCGCGAGCGGGGAAAACAAGATCGGCGGGGACGACTCTGGAGGATGCCTTCTTCGCATATATGCGCATCTTCTTATCCACGGCCTTGAAGATCTCGTCGAACATCCCGATGCTCTCCGAGGTTCCCAGCATTAAAAAGCCGCCGGGCTTGAGAGCGTAATGCAGTATGGGGATGATCTTATCCTGCAGTGACGGGCTGAAGTAGATGAGGAGGTTGCGGATGGAGATCAGGTCCATCTGGGAGAACGGCGGGTCGCTGGTCAGATCGTGCTGCGCGAAAATACATGTGTCGCGGATGTGCTTCTTGATCTCGAAGGCGCCTTCCCTCCTGGTGAAGAAACGGCCCCGCCGCTCGGGAGATACGTCAGCGGAGATGTTCTCCCCGTAGATTCCCTTGCGAGCCCTGGCTATGCTCTCCTCGCTCACGTCCGTCGCGAAGATCTGCACGGCAACATCGCCGGCCGAGCCTTCTTTGTCCAGGTATTCCTGCAAGGCAATGGCGATGGAATAGGCTTCCTCGCCGGTCGCGCACCCCGGCACCCAGATCCTCACCGGGTTATCGCGCTTCCTTCCCCTGACGACCCCGGGAAACACCATCTCCTTGAGAGCATCGAACTGCTCGGGGTTGCGGAAAAAGGACGTCACGTTGATGAGGAGGTCCCGGAAGAGGTTGTCAACCTCTCCCGCGTTTTCCTGCAGGTAGCGCAGGTAGCTCTCCAGGCTTTCCAGCCTGAGCAGGACCATGCGCCTGGCGATCCTGCGCATTATGGTGCTCTGTTTGTAGCCGGCGAAATCGACGCCGGTGGAGGAACGCACTATGGCGAAGATCTTGACCAGGGCAGCCTCCTGGACGTCTGGAATCCCTCCTTCTCCCTCCGTATGCCTGGGCAGGTAGGGATGCTTGCTGATCCTCGCAAGTTCGGCGGCGATCTTCGGTGGGGAAAGCACCAGGTCGACGAATCCCGTAGCGGCCGCGCTGCGCGGCATGCCCTCGTACTTCGCCGATTCGGTATCCTGGGCCATGGTTATGCCCCCCCGCTCCTTGACGGCCTGGACGCCCAGTGAGCCGTCGGAGGCAGTGCCGGAGAGGATGATCCCTATGGCTAGAGCCTTGCGATCCTCCGCCAGGGAGCGGAAGAAATAGTCGACGGGCTTGTGCGGCTGCGGAGAGTCTCCGCGCGGAATGAAGATGAGGGTGCCGTGGAATATCTCCATGCTCACGTTGGGGGGCATCACGTAGATATTGTCCGGCTCGACCTTAATCCCATCCGCCGCCTCCCTGGTGGGCATCGGCGTGGACTTGGCGAGTATCTCGGACAGCATGCTCTTGTGCGAGGGGTCCAGGTGCTGGATATATACGAAGGCCATGCCTGTATCTCTAGGCAGGGCCTTCAGGAGTTCGCTGAATGCCTCGAGGCCTCCGGCCGATGCTCCTATGGCCACGATGGGGAAAGTGACTTCCTCCTGCTCCAACCCATGCCCGCCTTCATGCGCGTAACCGGGATGAGGCGCTCTTTTCGTTGCCTTCTTCGCCGGTTTCCCGGCATCCCGGACCCCCCGCCCCCTGCCCGTCATGCCAGCTTCTTCGTGCGAGTCAACCCCTTCAGCCATCCGATCTTGCCTTTCCGTTACAGCCCGGCTGAAGATATCTTAAGATGAAATATTACCCAGTTGCTCTTTCTTCATCTAACATAATGTTCCCTTCCGCGGGCAAGGATAAACGGCTCTTCCCCGCTAAACGTGGTGGATATTCAATGGGAACGGAAAAACGAGGCGCACGTCCAGATCCCTTTGCCGCACGAGCCAAACCTGCTCCGGCGCGTAACCCATCGGCAAGCGTCCAGGAGGAGTCCCTGACGACATGGCGACCTCTTCCGGGCCTTGGCCCTGATTCGGACGAGATCGCTTCGTCTCCACGCTTCTCGCGATGACGGTATTCCGCAATGATCGCTTCGCTCAGGACCGCGATGATGGTATCGTATGCGCCACTCAGGATTCCTCGCTCGGCGTGGGGCCCTCGTAGACCTCCATGAACTTGTCGGCCAGGGGTGGGATGAGGTTGGAGGCCAGGTCGGTCTTGACGCACACTACCGCCGGAAGCTCGTGGTTCTTGGCCCGCTCGAAGGCCGGCACCAGGTCCTCGGGCTTGTCCACGAACTCACCGTGGCAGCCGATGCCCTCCGCCACCTTGTCCCAGCGCACCGGCGACTGCTGGCAGGCGATGATCTTGGAGACATCGCCCTCGAAATACATCATCTGCTCGATCTCCTCCATGCACCAGTGCTCCTCGGCGTGGACGATCACCGTTATCTTGACCTTCTCCCGCAGCGCCGTCTCCATCTCCATGAAGTTGAAGCCCGCCGCCCCGTCCCCGGTGATGACGTACACGTCCTTATCCGGGTTGGCCAGCTTGGCGCCTATGGCCATGGGTATGCCCGTGCCCAGGTGGCCGAACTCGAAGATGCCCAGCGAGGTCCTGGGGTTGGTGAAGCGCAGGTAGAGGGCGTCGAAGAGGCTGGTGTTGCCGCCGTCCCCCACGTTGATCGCCGCGGGGCCGAAGACCTTGGCCGCTGCCTCCACCGAGGTGGCGGGGTGTACTTTGTCCCCCTCGTAGCTCTTGGGCCCAGCCTCCAGAATGGCCATCTGCTCCTCCTGGATGTCCCTGTATTTCCTCACCATCTCGCCCGAGGAGGGTTTGACCCCCAGCTCCTTCAGCCTGCCCAGCAGGGCCCGCAGGGTCGCACCGGCGTCGGCCACGATCCCCATGGCGATGGGACGGTTGGTCCCCACGTTGCGGGGGTCGATATCCACCTGGATCAGCTTCTGCTTGCCCGTGTCCCCGAAATAGATATCGTATGGCAGGTCCAGGTTGCCGA
>QZKE01000042.1 GCA_003598015.1 Actinomycetota bacterium
GTACGTCCTCGAAGGTGTAGGAGGTGACCGCGCCCACCGATGAGCCGTCCATCAGGACGTCCGATACGTGGTAGCCGGCGTCCGGGGTGATGGTGAAGGTATGGTCGTCTCCGTAGTTGACGGTTACAGCCCCTGCCGGGTCTATGGTCCCGTTGCTCCCGGCAGTGGCGGTGATGGTGAAGGTATCGATGGCGAAGGAAGCATCTATGGTGTGGTCCGCCTGTACGTCCTCGAAGGTGTAGGAGGTGACCGCACCCACACTGGAGCCGTCCACCAGGACGTCTGATACGTGGTAGCCGGCATCCGGGGTGATGGTGAAGGCCTGGTCGTCTCCGTAGTTGACGGTGACGGCGCCCGCGGGGTCTATGGTCCCGTTGCTCCCGGCCGAGGCGGTGATGGTGAACTGATCGATGGCAAAGGAGGCCTCGATGGTGTGGTCGGCCCTAACACTCAAGAACGTGTACGAGGTTACCGTTCCCACACTGGAGCCGTCCACCAATACGTCCACTATGTGGTACCCAGTATCGGGCGTGATAGTGAAGGTTTGGTCATTATTGTGTCCAACGTATACCGCGCCGGAAGGATCGATGCTCCCGCCGGGGCCCGCTGTAGCCGTTATCGTGTAGTACTTGCTTGTAAATGTCACGGATATGGTATGGTCGGCTGTGACATCCTCGAAGGTGTACGAGGTGACCGATCCCACGTTGGAACCATCTACCAAGACATCATCGACCACATATCCATCATCCGCCGTTATTGTAAAGGTCTGGTCATCTCCATAGTTGGCCGTCACGCTCCCCGAAGGGCTGATGCTACCATGCGGACCCGAAGACGCAGTGATGGTGAATGTATCGATGGCGAAGCTGGCCTCGATGGTGTGGTCCGCATCCACCGCCGGGAAAGTGTAGCTGGTCACCGCACCTACGGACGAGCCGTCCACCAGGACGTCCGCCACGTGGTATCCCGTATCCGGTGTTATATCGAAGGTCTGGTCCACCCCATAATCCACGGTTACAGCTCCGGAGGGGCTTATGCTACCGTTAGCTCCCGCACTCGCGGTAATGGTGAACTGCGCTGCCTCGAAGCTCGCCTCGATGGTGTGGTCCGCATCCACGCTGGTGAAGGTATAGCTCGTCACAGCTCCCACCGAAGAACCATCAACTAATACGTCAGTCACTTCATAACCGGTATCCGGGGTTATATCGAAGGTCTGGTCAGCTCCATAACCTACGGTCACAGCTCCGGAAGGGGCAATGCTCCCGTCAGCCCCGGCGGATGCCGTTATGGTGAAGGTATCGATGGCGAAGGTTACTACCACTGCATGATGCTCGTTAACGTTGTTTATCACGTAAGGATCGGCGATGGTCTGCGGCACGCCATTATCGACAATAGACGCTATATGGTAATGAGAATCAGGCGTTATCGTTATACTCGCCGTCCCCCCCGGATTTACATTCTGCGAGGCCGGGCTGACGCTTCCGTTACCACCCGATACCGAGGCGGTGACTATCGCCTGCAGGATTACCGTAGTCTCTATATATGCCCCACTATCGGCGGTAGCCCTTACCGTCGCGGTCCCCGGCGTAGCTCCCGTCAAATAGATGGTTACCTGACCGTTGGCGTCGGTAGTCCCGGAGGCGGGCAGGACCGTGCCCAGGCTGGTAGTGAATACCAGGTTGTAGCCTGCTCCCACGGGATCGCCGTTGATATCCAGGGCGGTTGCCACGATGGTGCTTTGCGTACTCCCGTCAGCGGGAATGCTGGACGGCGTTGCATTGATGGTTACGCTGTGGACCTGCGGTGTCACGGTTATCGAGGCTGTATCGCTGGCGGGGTCGGGATCGTACTGATCGAGCGCGGTCACCTGGGCTGTATTGGTATGATCGCCCCCCGAGTTCACGGTAGCCTCAAAGGTGAGGTCCGTCGAGGCCCCCGAGGCCAGCGAATCCACAGCCCAGCTCAAAGCCGGTGCACCGCTATCATCGCGGCTGTCCCCACCGGCGATGGAACCGGGCACGTACGAGAACCCGTCGGGTACGGCATCTTCAATCGTGATGTTGTAAGCGCCATCCGGACCACCATTGGTCACGGTCACGGTGAAGGTGACTGTATCCGCCACGTATGGAGTATCATCATCAACAACCTTCGCCAGGCTGATATCCGTGGTTCCAACCCGGGCGTTATAGGGGTCCGAGAGGTCGGCGGGCTGATAGGGAATGCTTATCGTCGACCCGATAAGATTCCCGGTGGCTATATCCAATTCCCTCAATTGTGATGTGCTGTGATTGCCCGCGTATACAGCCCCGGCTATCGTCTGTGCCAGCTGCATCGCGTTCCACGAAGTGGCCGTGTTTATCCTCGTAAAAGCGTTGGTACCCGTATTGAAGGACCAGAACCAGTTGGTGCTGGTTGATGCGTAGATGATCCCGCTCGCTCCGTCGCGCCTGACGATGAAATCGCCGAACCCTCCGATGGCGGACGGCCGGTAGCGTGAGTAACCGTAAGGCCAGCTGGGGGAGGTGATGTTCAGCCGTCTATACGAGGCAACGCTCTTACCGTCCGCGGAGAGGGTTATCTCGTAGATGTCGAACATATCGCCCGTGTTGTAGTTGGTCCCAGAGCTCGTATATTCCGGACCTATGTAGAGTTTTCCGTCCAGGTACGCTCCGCCGCCACTCTCCAAATACCCGGCGTTGGAGGGGAAAACGGTGCTGAAATTGTAGAGTACGTGATGCGCGCCGGCCCCCGTTCCTTCCGCGGGGTCCCAGTAATACATGGTCTTGTTGTTGCCGTAGTAGCAAATCCCGCCGTTATCGGGATTGGATGCCAGCGCGTTTGTCCAGTTGGTAGTGTACGGTGATGTCGTCATCAGTGTGCTTGCACCATCGGGAAGGTGCGTGCTGTATATCCGGCCGGTGGGGCCACCTCCGTAAATATAGCTCTCCGCCAGGTCGTTGGCGATCTGCCAGACGCGCCGCTCGCTTGCAGCTCCGATCCTCAGCGGTCCGACCGTATAGAACTCGGGGGATGCGTCGGGAGCATTGTATGCATAGGAGAAGCTCGCCGTCTCCCCCGCCCGGTAGCTGCCATCCCACACCAGGATCTTGGCATCTCCCCGCACGGACACACCCGTATCCGCGGCCGGGGAGATGTCGGAAAGCTCGAAATCGGCGGGTACGACATCCACGATCTTCCCGGAGAAGTCCTCCTGGAACTGCACCTCCACCGTCATGGGGGTGGGCCCAAGCGGATAATTCCTGGTGGCGGAGGTCCTCTTCACGATATACGGGGAGTTATCCTCGACCTCCACCGTGGAGGTGAGCGAACGAGTGCCGTTCTCGTGCCTCGCGGTGAGCGTAAGCCGGTATTCCCCCGCCTGGCTGAACGTGTAACCCGCCCGGTAATCCGGTTCGATGAATCCCACAAGCTTGATACCGCAGGTTCCAGAAGGCGGGACGTTCAGACTCTCGATGGAACCATCGGGCGCAACTACCTGCAAAATGACTTCGGCATCGTCCACGATCTCGCCCGCATCATCGAGCACTCCGATGTGGATATCAGCGGCCTGTCCCACCTTATAAATGTCCTGGTCCGTGTTCATGGCCAGGACGCCCCAGGCGAAATCTTGTTCGAACTCCTCGACTTCGCCGGTGATCGGATTGGTGATGCTGATCTTCAGGTTGTACAAGCCGGGCGTAAACGTCCTGGGCGGGTCTATCACCATCACCACGGAGCCGGCCTGGAAACGGAGATTCTCCGCGGGAATCACGAGGCTTTCGCCTTGAGGGCCTACCGCAGTAACCTGCAGCAAGCGTGATCCCCGTACATCCTCCCCCGCAAGAGGGACCAGGGCTCGATTCTCCCCGTTTCTATTCAGGGCACCGGCGAGTACGGTTCGGGCATCCTGCTTGGAGACCTCGATTCCGGCGGCCGCCAGCCTTGCCACTCCGGCGATCACCTCTTCCTGGATCTCCCTGGAAAGGGAATCCCTCGCCAGGCCGGCTTGCCGCTCGAGCTCTTCCCTGGTCGTAGAAACATAGAGGAGCGCAGCGTAGGCTTCCTCTATGGACAGCTCATCCCCGTCATTCTTTTCCTTGAACTCTACATCTGCGATCTTCACCGCGATCTCGCTTGGCGCGACTCCAGGGGTATTGCCAACCAGCTTGGCGGTTAACGAACCGCTGCCCATATCCCCCTTCAAAATCGCCGAGATACTGTTGCTCGAGCCATCGATCGCAGCGATGCGTGCGGAATCCTTCGCGTTTACCGCAGACCCATAGGAGATGTGCGGAGAGAGTTGAGAGATCAACAGGAAGAGGGCGAGCAATAATACCGGTACTAACCCGATGGATGCGTATCTCGTCCGCCTGCTTTGCCTGCTCACGTTTTTGCTTCCCTGTACTTCTCGCCTGCACGAACAACATTGTCTGTTTTTTCGATTCTAGACCAGCGTGCTTGGTTCCTCATATGATTCCACTCATGCTCTCAACAGGTAATATTCCAGCGCTCCTACAGTTATCGGCAGCTAATCGAGCAAACTTTTTTGCCTCTCATCAATGAAAACGTCTATATAATTGATATATTGGTAGAAAAACTCGGATACGGTCGTTTTCCCGCGGTTAACGGATGCATCGAGCGGACAATCGGAACAGGCGTGAAATCCCTGTTAAAACAGCTTATTGAACGTCCTTTTATGTTATTGTATGGAAACGGGTAGTGCCAGTAGGGCAAGCATCTATGCAGCGATGATCTCTTGATGTGCCTCTTGGATTGTGTTCCAATTTCCTGTTTTTGCTCGCTGCATCCTGTTTTGTGGTCATATTGTGGTTACGGGAGCATTCGCTCCGCGAGTTTCCGCTTGATCGTCCAGTGCCTCCAGTAAGGAATGGCTTCAACCTTAAGTTTGCCGTCGCTGAAGACCGTTTCGAGGTTGGAGGATATGATTAAGCCCTCGTTGATGCCGTACTTCGTCATGAACTTAAACAGAGGCTTTGCATCTCTTGCCTTGATGTCGCTCCTCATCTTTATTTCAATGGGCACAACTCCCTCCTCCGAGGCAAGGACCAGGTCGACCTCGTCCTTTTGCGGAGATCTCCAGAAAAACCCGGCCTTGAGCGTATTCGCGAAGAACTGTTCCGCAAGCGCGGAGAAATCGCTCTCTCCAGAGAGGGCGAAACTTAAAGCCGTGTTGGATGTATAGACCTTGCGCATCTTTTTCTCACTGGTCAGGCGGTTGGGAGAGTAATTATAAAGCTTCCTCACGAGCATGGCGTATTCGAGGTAAGAGACGTAATCCGAGACGGTTCTCTGGTCATAACCGAGATCGCTTCCGAGATTCCTGTAGTCGAGGATCATCCCCGGATGCGCCGCGAACACATTCATGCAGCGGTAAAGCAGATCGGCGGACCTGATGGAGAAGCTCTCCGGCAGATCGCGAAAGATCACGCGCTCCAGCAGGCCTTCCCGGAAGTACTTCCTCCTGCGGATATCGTCGAGCTCCAGCGCCTCGATGAAACCACCCGTGATAATGAAATCCTTCAAGCTTCGCTTGATCTCCGCCTCGTAAACTGTTTCCCTTCTGCGGTCGATTTCGATGTTTTTGAAATCCAGGTACTCGTCGAAGTCCAAGGGCTCGATCAGGAATTCGAAAAACCTCCCCGCCAGGCTCTCCTTGCCTCCCTTGGAGAGATTTAATGCCGCGGAGCCAGAGAGGAAGATCTTGATGTTCGGATTGAGATCATAGACGATCTTTACCTTATCGGGCCAGCTCTCAAGTTTCTGTATCTCATCCAGGAATAGATTTCAGGTGTTCGGTGGTCATATAGTGGTTACGAGAACCCGATCATCCTCAGTCCTAATCGTGTTTTATTCAGTGTAGAATCTTACCCATGCCTCTGGGTGACCGTCTACTTTCAGCTCCCCTGCTTGGCTCGCGCCTCGAGCAATCCTATCCTGGTCTGCAGGACCTCGAATACGTGATGCAAGGGTAACTCTTCGCCCCGTGCCATCAATCCTTCTTCGATGAGTTCCCTGGCAAGGGTTGAAGGCCCAATGCCCAATTCTCTTGCCCGTTCGACTAATAGGCGAAGGAGCTCCCGGTCCATCTTTATCGAGAAGACCGAGGTCTTTTTCCCATCGGCAGGCCTCTTTATCTTGACTCTTTCGCTTTTTTCCCAGAGCTCGTCGAACTCCTTATCTCTTTCGCTTCTCTCCTCTGTCATCTTCCTTCCTCCCACGCTGTTATAACGTACCAGATCCCTTCTCTATTCTGGCATGGGTTCATAAAGATCCTGAGTTTTCTCCCTTTTGCTGTATGACCCTGTGCCATCCATCTCGGTCCGTGCTCTTCGTCATCGCCATGCCTTATTTCGACATCGGGGTCGTCGAACACTACCTCCTCAACTTCCCACGGATCTACTTCATGCTCCCATATGTGATTAATAATCTTGTCCGACCAATCGAAAGCCTCTATATCTATCTCGCTTGTCATGCGTTCACTCCTATTATCGGTAATACTAAGGTAATACCTTTAATTATTCTTGTCAATTTAAAATCAGTCACGTGTCCATAATTGCAGTCACGTGTCATCAAGTATGGACACCTCCTGAACGTCTACATAGCACTTCCCTAAGACCGTTTCGCGATCAGGAGGGGATCATCGATTGCTGGAGCCTTGAGGTGTTTCCTTAAAACAAAAAGCCTTCCTGCGAAGACCTTTTGCCGACCGGGGACACCCCGATCCACTTACAAATTTGCTCCTTTGCTGCCTATCCTGTCAACTTGTTTTCATCATGATGCGGAGACAGCGAAAAGCTTTATAGAATAGATGCAGTGGTAACGAGGAAGGTAAGCGATGAGCAAGGAGTAGTATATCCTTCTTTGTGGTCATGTTGTGGTTATGCAAAACCCACTTGCTCCAGTCTGTATCTCCGGAGCAATTCGCTCTTGTGGTTCTCCAGCCAGCTCCACTTGTCATTGCTTATGTAAACGTGCATTATGAATGCATATATGCAAGCTAATAAAAAGACCGAAGGAGGAGAATTGCCGGGCTCCAGTAGCTATATCAAGAGGTCCATGGAAATCCCCCTCAAGCGGGCGGTGAAGGAATTTCCGGTCGTAGTGATGACCGGCCCGAGGCAATCCGGTAAGACGACGATACTGAGGCATCTCTTCGGGAAGGATTACAGGTATGTTTCCCTGGAACCGCCCGATGTACGCTCGGCGGCGATCTCCGATCCGAGGGGATTTCTGGATATCAATCCTCCGCCGGTGATACTCGACGAGATCCAGTACACCCCGGAGCTCCTTCCATATATCAAAGAGGCGGTGGATGAGGACCGCGGGCGTCGCGGCACTTTCCTGCTCTCCGGGTCTCAGAACATCCTCCTCGCCGAGAGGACAACCGAGACCCTGGCCGGAAGGTCCGCCGTGCTTAAACTTATGCCCCTCACGCAGAGGGAAACCCTCGGGCGGCCCATGTCGCCGTTTCCCTGGGAACCCGGATACCGCGTTCCCCGCAAGAAGCTACCCACGGGGTTGGACCTTTGGGAGGTCTTTATCCGGGGTTGGTATCCGGAGCCGGTATCCGAACCCGACAGGGATATCTCGCTCTGGCATGCCAGCTATATGCAGACTTACCTGGAGCGCGATGTAAGGACACTCAGGCAGGTGGGGGATCTCACGCTCTTCCAGGCATTTCTTCGCACCCTGGCTGCGAGAAGCGCCCAGCTGATAAACCTCACCGACATCGCCCGTAACCTGGGGGTTGCCGTGAATACCATAAAGGCCTGGCTCTCCGTCCTGGAGGCTACCTATCAGGTAATCATCCTGCGGCCCTACTATGCCAATGTCGGCAAACGCCTGGTTAAGACGCCCAAGGTCTTTTTCACAGATACCGGAACCCTCTGCAACCTGACTGGGCTGAAAGACCCCGAGCATGCCGCACTGGGACCCATGGGCGGAAGCATAATGGAGACGGTAGTCGTCTCGGAAATATACAAATCACTACTCAACCGGGGCGAGGAACCAAGGATTCATTTTTGGAGGACATCAACGGGCACGGAGGTGGACATAATCGTGGAGCAGGAACAGAAGCTCATCCCCATCGAGGTAAGGCTGTCCTCTACACCAAGGCCAGACATGGCAGCGGGGATCAAGGCATTGATGGCTTCGCTCGGCGATCGGGTCGCCCCGGGCTACGTGGTCCATCCTGGCGAAGCCCACCTTCCCCTGGGGGATGGCGTAGAAGCGCTGCCTTTTTCACGGCTATGACAAAATGAACTGTAAGGCCATCTAGACAAGCTTAAGGGGTTGATGAAAATGTTCGAGCTGATCTCCATGAAGAAGCTCCCGCCCTGGGAGTGGCCGGATAACTCTGAGCAGATTCTCACGGGTGTTCTCAATGAGGTCAGTGCAGACGCATCCGACCGCCTTCTCGCGGCGGAACTGGCGGGAGAACTCCCTGCGAGCACGGATGAGCTTGCAGACGCGCTGCTCTCCATCGTGCAGAGCGGCGACGAGCCAGGCGAGCTCCGCGCCATGGCGGCGATCGCCCTGGGGCCGACTCTCGAGTATGCATATATGTCTGATTTCGAGGACCCCGATGAAGAGACGATTACCGAAGGTATGTACCTCAAGATCAAGGAATCGCTTCGCAAACTTTACCTGGATGGTACCGTACCGGAGGAAGTGCGGCGGCGAATCCTCGAGGGCTCGGTGCGCTCACCCCAGGAATGGCACCGGGATGCCGTCCGCGCCGCTTACGCGAGCGGCAAAGATAACTGGCGTCTGACAGCCGTTTTCTGCATGCGTTTCGTCAAGGGATTCGAGGATCAGGTCCTGGAAGCGCTGGAGAGCGAGGACCCGGACATGCTCTACGAAGCGGTCAGCGCGGCGGGCAACTGGCAACTGGACGCCGCCTGGCCCCGGTTGATCGCGCTCCTCGCATCGGAGGAAACCGATAGGGACGTGTTGTTCGCCGCCGTCGAAGCCGTGACCGACATCCGTCCCCGGGAAGCGGGGGTCATCCTCGTAGACCTCGCCGACTCCGAGGACGAGGAACTAGCCGAGGCGGCCACCGACGCCATGCTCGCGGCAGAGGATCTCTCGGGCGACTTCGATCTCGATGAAGAATAGTCAATCCCCTGGAGGAAACCAATTGGATAAGAATCACCAGCAAAAGGTCACAGCAGATGATCTTGACTTGAGCGGCCCCGTCGAACTCGTGGTGCTCGCGGTGAAGGAGCGCGCCGCACCATGCCAGCTCCTGGGAACCAGCCGGAATATAACGCTTCGCGCCAGCGGGCTCTGGGACGTGGTGCCCGGCGAGATCGTGACAATCGAGCCCCGTAAGCATTGGCGCTTCTCTAACCATCCCTACCTTTCGGGAGAGATCCTGTCCACCAGGCTGGACGTCACCGAGCTCGGGCTGGTGCCCCTGCGCCTCGAGGACATGGGCATGTGGGACCCGGATGAGGAGTACTGGGGCGAGGAAGATGAGTCGATCGAAGCATGGGCTGAGCCGATCATCGCCCGCGGTCCGCGCCGTCAGTACGAGATGGAGCAGGTAATACCCGGCGAGGACCCTGACGATCCCTTCTCAGACCCCATCATCGAGTCCAATGAACTCAAGCACGCGGGCTTTCCGGCGGAGGCATACAGAATGCTCATGGAGCTGTGCAGGTCCGACCTGCGCTGCCTCGACGCCCATTCCCATCTCGGCCACTTCTTCTTCGACAGGGGGCCTAAGACGGCCCTCCGCCATTACGAGGTAGGCGTACGTATCGGCGAGTTATCCCTCGGCGAGGGATTCGACGGAGTCCTCCCCTGGAGGCTCACGGACAACCGCCCGTTTCTCCGCTGCATGCACGGATACGGACTGTGCCTGTGGCGCCTGGAGCGTTTCGATGAAGCCGAGCGAGCCTTCGACCGCATGCTGTGGCTGAATCCTTCGGATAACCAAGGAATACGCTTCCTTATCGACGACGTCAGGGCAAGGAAAGCATGGGAAGACCGCCAGGCTGAGTAGGAACTCGCGTCTGAAGATGGGGGATGGGATGAACTCCTATTGAGCCTGGCCTCCCGGGTACTTCGCCCAGAAGCTTCTCTTGCGGCCGTGGGCAGTTTCTGGGAATGGCAGGCCAGACAATACCGTGGCTTACCCACCTGAACTCCAGCAAGTTATTTCCCTGCCCCCTGCTGGGATTTCTGGTGTTCATATAGTGGTCACGTAAATTGCGGTCTTCGTCTATTTGTAATCAGTTGAGGCGACCATAGCCACAATTGCCTGCACTTTTATCCTTAAGCACTGAGTGGGTTCCAAGCCGGACACGGTGACAGGTGTGTCCGCGTGTCGTGCAAGGAAAGGTGCTCTACCTGCTAGAATGCTTCAGCGCCGTGTGGTTACGTCTGAACCTTATCTCTATCAGAAAAAGAAAAGGTCAGAGCATATACCCTGACCTGCTCTTTTCTGGTGGGCCCAGCAGGACTCGAACCTGCGACACGCGGATTATGAGTCTGAATTGTTGGTGTATTTCCTGATATATCCATTTGTTGCTTGATTATGCTTGTAACGCTCTATTCCGCATCAGGACTGCGTTTGATCTATATCCTGTTGCTGCTTTCTGTTTCTACGCCCCCCAGCGTGCATCCTGTTTGGTGGTCATATAGTGGCTATGGGAACCTCGGCTATCTATACTCCGGAGGCATCCTGCCCTCTACCCACTCGAGAAACTCATCCGCGTTTATCACGATACTTTCGGCGTCGCCCTTTCTTGCCAGCTTAATTCCATAATCTATATCCGTCTTCTTGCCTACTATGCGCCTGAATATGTTTTCCGCTTCCTTTACATCTTTCCCTCTGACCCTTTCCACCAGCAGGAAGGCGGCGTCTTCATGCTTCTTTCCAGAGGAGATCTCTCCCGATACGGCCACAGTCAAAGCGTTGCAGGCGTTGATCGCGCACTTGACCGCGCTCGACGCAGCGGAGTTGAAATCGCCCTTCTCCAGCTCCGAGTGCATGGTAGCCCTGGCCTCGACTGCCTTCTTCAGCAGGTTCCTGGAATCAGATCTGTCCACGGGCTTTCTATTGGTCTTCCTCACCATATGACTCTATATCCTTCCTCGTATAGGTGATGGCCTTGTTTCTGTCGAAGATCTCACTCCAGATGCCCTGCTTGTTCTTTATCTTCTTCTTCTTCTCGTATTCTCCGGTTTGGATCACTATGGGCATGACCGGGTTTCCAGAAGCGGCAGTTGCCAGATTTGCGGCCTCGTTAACCCGATCTTCGATGGCATCCATTTCGATACCGTCCCTTACGACTACAAGGATATCGACATCACTGTCAGGTCTCTCTTTCCCTTTGGCCACACTGCCGAATATGATCGCCTTGTAGAATTCCTTTCCCAGCTGCTCCTTGAATATCCTGGCGATCTCCCGTATAGAGTTCTGCTCGGCGAGAAATGCCTTGTTGACCACCTTGCCAACGAGCATATGATCTTCATGCAAGTTATATATATAGGAAGTGCCTGCGTAATCTCGCCTCAGAAGTCCCTGTTTTGCTAAATCATCCAATGCTCTTCGTGTCGCCTCCTGGGAAGAGTCGATAAGCTTTGCTATCTCCCTGCCCGTATATGACCCTTTCGTACGATAGAAGAGGCGCAGAATCCTTATCTTGATTCTGCTACCTAGTATTTCCTCTAGTGTTTCATGAAACCTCATTGCTATATCCTTATGATTCTACTGACTTATATTATAGTCACGTGACTATATATACGGTCACGTGACATTATATGTAGTCATTATACGCATTGTCAAGATGACCAAAACGGTCAGGTCTTGGATCATACATCTCCAACAATTATCTATCTCGATATTGGAAGATGGCCGGCTCCGTACCCCCTAATGAATATTCATCACTCAAAAGCACGACAATCGCGGGGCTGCGGCCTCGAAAGATGTAGGATAACGGGGGTGTGCCCCCGAAGTTATGCATGAATAGAGGCGCTATTCTACACTTAATCCATGAAGCATGTGCCCCTCTACGACGGAGACGAGAACATAGGCTCCGTCCCCCTTACCACCAACCTAGATACATGGGACGGCATAAGGTGGCGCCACCTCTCCACCGGCTGCCACCTCGGTATAGGAAGATTAGATAACGTCAGGCACTACGCCTGCTACGCAAGCGACTGGCCCGAGGGCATCGTTAGGCGCAAGCGGGATGATGACTCATACGAGTTCCTCTCCGAATGCTCATACGACTCCCCTGGGACGATCTCGCACAGGCGCATGAGGGGTACGGGGCTGAAGAAGTGGATGCCAACCACCTTGTTCGGTCTCTGCGTAGCGGCAGCTATAGAGGAGATGGGGATGGCGGAGGTGTTGGTGCCCAGGATGGCCGAGGGGGGGCAAATGCCGTCCAGAGCCTCGAACACCCCTTCCTTTACTTTCAGGTCCTCGAAAACCGCCTCCACCACCAGGTCGCATGAGGACGCTTCCTCAAGCTCCGTGGTGGGAGCGATGCCGGCCATGGTATTGTCATACTGCTCCCGGGATATCTTCTCCTTGGCGAGAAAGATGGCCAGGGAATCACAGATAGCGTCAATTCCCGCTTGGACGCGCTCCTCGGAGACGTCATATAGCCATACCCGGCAACCTACCATAGCAGCAATCTGGGCGATGCCGTTTCCCATAAGGCCGGCACCTACAACGAACACATTCCCTACCTCCATTTCCGGATTCCCTTTCTCGTAGGCTTATACTTGGAGGCCAAGTATATGGGACTTTACATGGGGGGGGTTCCATGAGCTCAGCCTCTCGCGCTCATTAAAGGATCATCGTATTGCTTTCTTACACCTCTTCCGAAAAAATATAAAAGATTGAAAGGAGCAGCGGCTCCATCCCACTGGCCAGAACTGGGAGGGACTACTCTGTTCTGAACAACGTGAAAGTGGGATTAGACATCTATCACATTAATGACGAAACGCTGCCGTGCTCCTTTCAGATATTTCCCGGCTCTCAATATTTGTAAAACTCATCCTCTTCCTCTGGCGCCAAGGGCCGCGTGGTGCGGCGAGCCCAGTCGGCTCGGTCAATCCAGGCCAACGATGGCCACACTCACCAAATTGTGGTTGGGAAATCCTCCCATGTTATGAGTAAGCCCTATGCGCGCGTCTTTTACCAGGCGATCCTCCGGATGCCTCCTCAACAACTGGCTGTACATCTCGTAGAGCATGCGCAGGCCGGAAGCTCCAATAGGATGGCCGAAACACTTCAATCCCCCGTCCACCTGGCAGGGTATCCCACCGCCATCCAGATCGAAGAATCCGTTCAGTACATCGTCTATGGCCTGGCCGCGGGCAGAAATGTGCAGGTCCTCCATAGTCACCAGCTCGGTAATGGAAAAGCAGTCATGGACCTCCATCATGCTGATCTCCTTGCGCGGATCCTTTATGCCCGCTTCATCATAAGCACGTTGGGAAGCTATGCTGGCGCTTTTAATAGTGCAACCGTCCCATCTATTGGTGAATTCCTCCTCGCCTGAACTCGCCGCGATCTGCAGCGCTTTGACCTTTACCGCGTCTTGGTTAGGCTTCAGTTTCTTGAAGACTTCCGGGGTCGTAACTACGGCCATTGCACAGCCGTCGCTGACTCCGCAGCAGTCAAAAAGCCCCAGAGGGTAGGCAATGGAAGGTGAACCTGCAATTTGCTCCTTGGAAACCGCCTTGCGAAGATGGGCCTTGGGGTTCTTGGCCCCGTTCTGATGACTCTTCCAGGACACGTGGGTGATAGCTTCCTTTACCCGCTCCATTGGGATGCCGTACTTCATCGAATAGGCTGTGGCTAGCTGGGCGAACATACCTGGAGCCGAGATATTTGGACATGTCAGGACATACTTCTGGCCAAAGGCCGGCGAATTTGGTAGTCCTGCATAGCCCGTATCCTTCAGTTTCTCTACGCCCATGGCGATGGCAATCTCATACACTCCAGAGGCAACCCCGTAGCAGGCTCCCCGAAAGGCCTCGGTTCCCGAAGCGCAGAAATTTTCAACCCGGGTCACAGGGATGTTAGGCAGATGCAATGTCCCTGCCACACGCGTTGCGCTCTTCCCGATGTTTATCTCGTCTAAGGCGCTACCCAACCAGGCCGCCTGGAGGTCCTTCTTCTCGATACCCGCATCATTCAAGCATTCCTGAAAGGCCTCTAGCAGCAACTCATCGGAACCGATATCGAAACGCTCTCCGAACTTGGAGCAGCCCATCCCGAGGATTACGACCTTGTCTCTTATTCCGCTGCCCATCTAGAACACCTCCTCTTCGATCGGTATCGCTTTCCAGAAGTAAATGGGGAGGTCTCGCCTGGAATCGTAGCGCTGAATGCGGAAGGTGAACTTCACCCTTTTTCCTACAACCAGCTCTTCCTGTGTACAGTCGGTGAAGTCCATCATGGCCCGCCCCCCTCCGTCGAACTCAATGCTGCCGTAGAACGAGGGCGGGTTTACAGACGCCGCAAGCAAGTCCGATGTGTAGGTGAAGATCTTGCCGCCCCCCAGCGAAAGGTTTACCGGTGTTCTCTGATCGATAGCGCCACATTCCGAGTTCGCGCAGATCAACTGGGGCGGGAACTGCTGCTCTCCGCAGACCTCGCACTTACTACCCTGCAAGCCGAGGACCGCGTTATGGTGCCGCCACTCCAGCGACCAACGCATCATCAGGTCTTCCTCGCCTCGCGCACCGATATCGGCGGGTATCATATCCCGCCAGACGAGCATTTTCTGGTAGTTGTCCAATTCCTGCCGCGCCGCGAGGGATCGGGAAACTCGCTTGCGATGCTTGAGTTTCTTGATCTCCTCGGTCACTTCGAAATAAAGGGCGTCGCAACCGTTCCCGTAACCGATAACCAATAGCTTATCTCCGGGCTCTGCCTCTTCCAGGGCCATGCCTAACATAAGGAGCGGCTGGGCCGAACCCGTATCACCGACTACGGTCTGCAGGCCGTCTTGCTCGACCGCCGGATCGATCTCCAGCATCTTGACGATCTGCCTGCGCGCACTCGGCATATAACACGGGTAGACGATCTTCTCGAAATCTTGCGGCGTCATCTCGAATTTTTGGCAAAGGCGCTGTACTGCCTCGGGAATAAATTTGTTGTATCCCAAATCCCGGATCCAGCGCTCTTCCCACTGTCTGTCGAAGCGAGAATTAGAGCCACGTACGTGGTCCACGAAATCCTCGGCCAAGGAGCAGGAGCCTTTAAATTCGGCGATCACATTCTCGGAGCCGACGAGCACAGAAGCGCCTGCATCACCAAAGTACATTTCCTGAACCGAAGCGCTCTTTCCCAAGCGGCAATCGGCAGCACTTACGAGTACCGGGCCTCCACCATTGAACCCAACCGCCTCGATCGCCGATAGTAAGGCGCTGGTGCCAGATCTGAGTGAGCCAGCGAAATCTGCTGTCCGGACGTCTTCCCGGGCACAGAGAGCGCCCGCCATGATGACCGAGTTCTGCCGCTCCCGGAATGGCGCTGTCGTCGACGCAAAGTAAACCCCGTCGAGCCGCTCGCGTTCAAAGCCCTCCATACAGTTGATTCCAGCGGCAGTAGCGAGAGTAATGGAATCCTCGTCGAAGTTGGCCACGGCCTTTTCGCCTGTAGCGTGTACGATCAGAACCGGGTTCATCCACCCCATAGCGCCGAAGATAGCCATGCGATTGAGCCGATGTCGCGGTACATATCCTCCATATGCGCAAATTCCTATCATCTTTGCCTCCTACCTTTAGGCTGTGGATCCTTTGCCCGGTCAGTGACGATTGTGGTTATCCCCTGTCAGGCATTGATCCAGACCGCCGAATTGGTCAGACAATATTCGTCCCTCTCGGCCGCCTTGCAGCGGATGATTACGGTATCCGGGGCGGTCTGCCACATCTCCGTGACGATGGTTTCCCCCGGAAACACGTGCCGGGAGAAGCGAACTTTCATGGCCCTGAATAGCGTGGGGTCATTGTCGCAATAGGCTTGCAGGACCGCCTTGCCCGCGACACCGAAGGTGCAGAGGCCATGCAGGATAGGTCGGTCATATCCGGCCATAGTCGCTATGGCCGGGTCAGAATGGAGCGGGTTAAGGTCTCCCGAAAGCCGGTATATGAGCGCCTGTTGCGGCAGTGTCTTGATCTCTACGACCTTATCGGGTTCGCGTGCCGGTGGCTCATTGCCCGGCTCGGGACCTCGTTCGCCGCCAAAGCCGCCCTCCCCCCGTATGAAAAGGCTGAACTTGTTGAAGAATACGGGTTCGTCATCCTCGTCTACGGTTTCCACATCCAGCTCGACCAGCGCGCCTTTTCCCTTGTCATAGAGGGCCGCAATTTTGGGTTTGCTGATCAAGCTTCCCTTGACAGGGAGAGGATCCTTCTTGATCTCGAGGTACTGCTCGCCATGGAGCAGCATGACCAGGTTGATATCCAATCCGGGCACTTCCAGCAGACCCATCAGCGCCTTGAAGGGAGGGATCACGCCGAAGGTAGGCAGAGCCGTGAGGTTACTCTCAGTGGTGAACTTGAGGTCCGCCGCATCCGCCCCTGCCCCCACACCCAGAGCGTAGAGGATCGTGTCCCTTTCCTCGAACTTGAATGCTACCGGTTTCGGTTCCGCGCCGACAATCGCCGGGTCTATAGGCATGATTGACCTCCTTTAATCATCCGCGAATGCATGGCAGTTGTGGATTCTAGCCGCTCAATAGGGGAGCCATTACTTTAGTGGCTTCCTCCATGGTGGCGCCAAACTCGGAGCCTCCCGCCAGGTCCATGATCTGAGCCTTGTTCTCCTCCACTACCTCGGGCCCCATGCCCGGCGAAATAGGCACCCAGACCCCGGGACCCTCCACAAATTCGGTGCGGCTGAAGTAACCGCCTCCGGCGATAAATACAGCCCCACTCACATCGCATTTCTCAGAAGCCAGCCAGAGGGTCATGGGCGCGACATACTCGGGTGCCAGTTTTTCGGAGAGGGTGTCCGGCATGAGCCCCGTAGTAAGCCGGGTGAACGCGACAGGAGCGACACAGTTCGCCATGATATTGTACTTGGCGCCCTCTTGCTTTACGCATTTCATGAACCCGACGATTCCGAGCTTGGCGGCGCCGTAGTTGGTCTGACCGAAGTTGCCGTAAAGACCGGCCGCCGAGACGGTGCTGACGATCCTCCCGTAAGCGTTTTCACGCATGTGTCTGAAAGCGGCCCTGGTACAGAAGAACGTGCCCATGAGATGCACGGAGAGCACCTTCTCGAAGTCCGCCGTCTCCATCTTCAGGATGCTCTTGTCCCTTAAGATCCCGGCGTTGTTGATGAGGATGTCGATCTTTCCGAAATTATCCACGGCCGCCTCGATGATTCTGGCAGCCCCGGCCTCATCGGAAACGCTGTCGCCGTTGGCAATCGCCTCACCGCCGGCCGCCTTGATCTCATCCACCACCTGCTGGGCCGGAGTAGTGTCCGCGCCACTTCCATCGGGCGCTCCGCCCAGGTCGTTCACCACCACCTTGGCACCGCGCTCGGCCAGCATTAACGCGTAAGCCTTGCCGATGCCACCACCGGCTCCCGTGATTACGGCCACTCTGTCCTGAAATCCGATCTCAGCCATAAGGGCCTCCTTTCCTTTGGCTATATGTGCCTTCCGCAAATAGGCCAGGAAATAGCCTGTTTAAACCGTACCCGACCGTATCTACCACCTTGCCGACCTCAGTCGGATGTGTCGTTTCCTGCTGGGATGCTTTTTATCCAGGCTTCTCAGCCCAATCCATAGCAGTTGCCGATAATACGAAATGTAGTTGCCTGATTACCATCAGTCAATACTTTAAATAGATTAAAACTACATAGTGCAGAAAGTCAGATTTCCAGTAAATAAGCTTGCCTTTTCCTAATCATGTGTTTAATCTGATATATATTTCTATTTAGTCCTATATGACACTGTTGAGAATCGCGAGCAGAGGCGAACGGAAACGGCAGAGAAACACATGCGCATGGCAGAGCTGGAGAGCCGCACCGGTTTGAACAGACAAACCATACATTACTACCTGAGGAAGGGCTATCTGCACCCGGCCATATATAAGGAGGGAAAACAGGCTTTCTACGACCAGACCCATGCCGAGAAACTCGTTTATCTCAAAGAGGCCAGGGACGAGGGTATACCCCTTCAGATCGCTGTTCAGCTCTGGGAGCACAAGGGCGGTAAAAAGAACCCGGCCCGCCACTACGGCGCGGAAGGCTCACCGACGCGCGGGCAGATCATTGAGGCGGCATCAAAGATCTTCCTGAGAAAAGGCTATCATCAAACGACTATCTCCGACGTCGTTGAAAGCGTGGGTGTCACCAAAGCCGCTTTCTATTACTATTTCGAGAACAAAAAAGACCTCTATTTCTCATGCATAGATATCATATTCCGATCCTTCTTCGAGCGTTCCCTGAGCGAAATAGAGAACGAGACCGCCCCTTCGCGCCGCTGGGAGTTGCGATGGGATTTCTACAAGGATTTCTTTCCAGAGATGTTCACCATCCTGCAACTGATCAAGGAGTCCTTGCGAGACGAGGACGAGCAGCATCGCCAAAAAGCTGAACAGGCTTTGTGCAAGGGCTTCGTGGGTCCTCTTATCAACGATATTAATATTGGCATCGAGGCAGGGATATTGCGTCCGGTTAATAGCGAACTCGCGGCGTTTGCTCTTCTCTCCACATTCGAGCTGATGGCCTATCGCTCGCTCTTTACGAGCAGCTGCACTGATGAGCAGATCCAGCAGGCCGTGTTCGACCTCATATTGCACGGCTTTTTTCTAAACAGCGGGGATGATGCCGGCTCTGATGCGAGCTGAGTATATCGGGGAAGGGCCTTGGGCCGGTAGGGATCCGGCCCCCCATCCACGTCCTAGCGCATTCCGATCGAATCCCGCTCAATCTACTTGCGATTCGTCCTCCGGAGATATACCAGGCCGGGCACCTCACTCGCCCTAACCTCTTGCCTGAATCTCCTTCCAATAGAGCTTCTCGATCTCTCGCTTAAGGAGTTTTCCGTCTATATGCCTGGGTAGCTCCTCGAAAAACTCCACCTTGGCCGGAAGTCTATATCCGCGGAGCCCCTCTTCCCTGCAGAAAGCAATGATATTCTCAGCCGTAGCCTCCGCCCCTTTATGGAGTTGTATGGCAGCAAGGGCCACCTCGCCCAGATCTTCATCCGGGTACCTGACAACGGCCGTATCCAGGACCGCGGGATGTTTGAGTATGATGGTCTCTATCTCCAGAGGATAGACGTTCACGCCTCCGGTGATGATCATCTCCTTCTCCCGTCCCGTTAGATAGAGAAAGCCGTCCTCATCCTGGTACCCCAGAAGCCCGTCATCGAACCATTCCGAATCATCGATGACTCTTACCGAGTCTTTCAGCTTCTGTTCCGCCCCGTCGTAGCGCAAGGAGGAGGTCGACACACTCTGGACAAGCACCTTGCCTACTTCCCCCGGCTTTCCCCACCTATTATCATCCGCAATGTAGATCGCCAACCCTCCAAGACGGGGCTTGCCTACGCTGCGGTAGCGCTCGGGTTTCTCCATGTAATCGGCAGGGATAAGTATGGTTACGACACTGCTTTCCGAGCTCCCATAGTACTCGTAGAAAACGGGGGCTTCGGCTCCCTGCCGCATAAATAGCTCGTTGATATTGCATTTTACATCGGGGGGACAGGGGGCGGCGGCGCAGATGACAGCGCGCATCGAGAAGAGGTTGTATTTGCGCTTGACCTCCTCGGGCAAAGCCAACACCCGTTGCAGGATAGTGGGCGCCACGAAGGTCCAAGAGATGCGTTCTTTCTCTATGAGCCGCAGGAATTCCTCCTCATCGAACTTTCTCATGGGAACGATGGTGCCCGCAAAAAATACGATGGGCGACCAGGCAGCGAAGGTACCGGCATGATACATGGGCGTGGGAACAATGCTCCGGATGTTCTTGCTGATGGGATCCTCGATCTCACCACCTCCGAACCATCCCCAGTAGCCGAAAGTGGTCAGGTTACACTGCAGGTAGCTCTTGAACGGAATTCGTGGCCGCTCGGCCAAGTCCGACAGCATGTAGCTGAAGCCGTCGTAAAGGTTGACGCTCTTGGGAAGACCGGTGGTGCCCCCGGTATAGGGGTTGAACCCGACGATGAAGTTGATCTTGGGGGGTGTGGCGGCTGAGCCCCGTAGCAGGTCTTCGTAGCCGATTATCCCGTCGCCCGGCTCCTCCCCTCCCACGACCACGAGTTGAGGGGATCCTTCCAGCCCTTCTCTTACAGCCTCGATCTGTGAGGCGTAATCATTTTCATAGATAAGAAAACGTGGCTTGCTCAGGTTGATGGTCTCCTGCAGTTCTTTCCCTTCAAGATGCCAATTGAGCATGGGGGTGATCGCCCCGATAAAACAGCAGGCCATGAAGACCTCTATGAACTCGGCGCTGTTGTTGAGCATCACCGCCACCCTGTCCTTGGGTTCTATCCCCGCCGCCTGCAGTGCGTTGGCCAGACGGAATACGCGGTCACGGAGATCCCTGAATGTTAACCTGGTGTCATCGTCCACAATAGCTTCACGATCAGGGAAGGTCTCCCAGAGAGAGACGATAAGATTGCCCGTTATCCTCCCGATCTTGAATTTTCTCAGATCATTGAGATTGCGAAGGACGCCGTCTTTTTTCATGCCCTTCACCAGAACGCGCCGGACTCCTCTCGCGCCTCCCCACTGTTTCAGCACGGTCCTGCCCAAACGTCTGGCGCCCTCGGATCCACATATCTCCGGAAGGGCCCGAAGCATATTCCCCATGGATTTGTCGTTTTTCATTTCATCCCCCTGACCGGTTTTGTCGACCTAATCGAAAACACCGGATCGCATTATTGCTATGAAAAAGCTGCCGTCGCTGTTTAGACCCCCAATCCCATGCTCATAGCGATAATCTCGCGCTGGATTTCATCGGTGCCCCCGGCGATCCGCAATATACGGCTGTCCCTCCACATCCGCTGCATCGGATCCTCCATCATGTAGCCGTAACCCCCCATGAATTGCATGCCCTCGTCCGCCACATCGAACATGAGTTGCGCCGCCAGCAGCTTCGCCGCGCTCACTTCCGTTGTAGGATAGCCGCCGTGATCGAGCTGCCAGGCGGTCGTGTAGACCAGCGACTGTACCGCTTCGATGCGGGCCGCAAGATCGGCGATGCGATGGGAGATCGCCTGGTTCTTGATGATGGGCCGCCCGAATTGCACCCGCTCTTTTGTATAGTCGATAGCCTTCTGAAGAACAACCCTGGCACCGGCCACGCAAGTAGCGGCGACGATAAGCCGCTCGCCCTGCAGCTCCCACATGATGTTCTGGAAGCCACGGCCCTGTTCTCCCAGCAGCGCGTCTTCGGGCAGGATCATATCCTCAAAGAATATCTCGGCGGTATCCGAAGCCCTCTGCCCCACTTTATCCAGCTTGCGGGAGACCACATAGCCCGGTGTGTCCGTATCCACGAGGAACAGGCTCATACCCTTGTAGCCTTTGTTCTTCTCTGTACGAGCCAGCAGAGTCATGAAGTCGGCGCGGTAACCGTTGGTGATGAAAATCTTGTTGCCGTTCACCTTCCAGCCCCCTGGGACCTTCTCCGCGTAGGTGCTGAGACTGGCTACGTCCGAGCCGGCGCCGGGTTCCGTTATGCCCAGGCAAGCGATCTTCTCGCCCTTGATGGCCGGAACCAGGTAGCGCTGCTTCTGCTCTTCGGTGCCGAAGGCCAGGATAGGTGGAGTGGCCATATCACACTGTATGCCTACCGCCGCACCTACCCCACCGCAATCGCCAAAAGCCAGTTCTTCCATCAGCACGATGTTGGTGAAGAAGTCGCCTCCACCGCCCCCGTACTCTTCGGGGAAACGCAGTCCCAGATAGCCCAATTCCCCCATGCGTCGAAAAACCCATTCGGGCACTAGTCCGGCTTCGTCCCATTCCTCGTTATGTTCCACCAGTTCCTTTTGGACAAATTCCTTGATACTCTGGCGCAGCATGTTGTGCTCCTCATTGAAGAACAAGCTTTCCATAGCTGATACCTCCTTGTTTCCGATAACGACGTGAATAACAACTCGCACTTTGGTTCTTTCGAATCTCGCATGGATTGGCTTTGAGCAATCGCTGTCCGAGTCTACTCCTAATCTCATGATTCTGAATGTAGTAAGTCAATAACTTAATTAATTATAATTATAGTTTTATCAAGCGATTAAACTGGCCTATATGCAGGGGTTTAAGATTAGTTTTCATATATTACTATTAAATTCTGTTGACTCTTATTGAGTTGGAAAGAGTTACGAAACGTAGCATGCCATGGAAAGCAACGCCTTGGATGATATTACCGTAGACTTCGAAACGAGGCCACAAGTTAAGAGCACGTGAATCAGAAAAACGGTTGCCCAAGCCTTTCCTCTAACTTACACTGGTTCGAATAACTGAGCGGGGACAAAAGGAGATGATTCTGCATGCCTGCGCCCCTAGAAGATCTGAAGATACTCGATTTCACCACCCTGCTCCCCGGCCCCTTCGGTATGATGCTCCTTGCCGACCTCGGCGCGGAGATCATCCGAGTCGAGGCTCCGAACCGCTTGGACTTGGTAAGGAACATGCCACCCCTGGACGGGGATACATCAGGCTCCCACCGCATCATAAACCGGAGCAAATCCTCCATCACCCTGGACCTAAAGAAGCCCTCCGCAGTGGAAATAGTAAAGCGTCTGGTATGTGAGTATGAAATAGTCGTCGAGCAGTTCCGTCCGGGCGTCATGGACAAACTGAACGTCGGCATTTACTACGATTACTACCGGACCGCGGAAGGGGGCTATATGAGTGTGGGCAGCATCGAGCCCCAGTTCTTCCAGGCACTATGCGGGGCTTTATGTCGGGAGGATCTCCTGACTGCAGACCAGGCAACCTTGAAAAAAGAATTCGCGGCTGAATTCTCGAAGAGAACCAGGGCGGAGTGGGTCGAGCTCTTCAGCACGGGCTCGATGCATGCGTCGAGCCCGTGCTGAATGCAAAGGAAATGCTGGAGCATCCCTTACCTCGGGCCCGAGGGATGATAGTCGAGGTTCCCAAGCCGGATGGCACCACCCAGAAACAGATAGGCAGCCCATTCAAGTTCTCGCTCTGCAAACCCGTGTACCGGCACGTGGGCATGGAAGCCGGACGGGATACGCAGGATGTCCTGGCCAGGATCGGATACTCGGAGGACGAGATCGAGTACATGAAAACCGCAGGGGTCTTCGGGTAATTAACTTGCCCGGTGGATCGCGATGTTTAATAATCATGGTTCATCTCCCAGAAGTGTGGGTAGCCGGCCTAAAAGCTCCCCGTATCTTTAGGAAGAAGTATTCCTCATCTCTATACCCATAAGCCACCCTCTTTATGACCTTGATCTTGTTGTTGATTCCCTCGAGCACGCTGGTACGTATAGGGTAGCGGCAGTGAGCAAGGATGCCGGGAAGCCTTCTTTTAAACATCCTTGCGAATTTCTTCAGCGGCTCGATCTTGGAGTAGATGGCCCGCCGGTACCAGCCCCGGAAGAACCGCTCCGCATGATAGGGGCTGCGGTATTGCCAAAGGAGCTTTAAATCATCCTTAAGAAGATATACGGTGAAAAGCCTCTTGTTGATGGCGAGAAGTTCGGAGAGCCTCTCCTGTTGCCAGTCTTTGAGGTTCTCGGAGTTAGAGAGCAGGATATAGCGGGTGCCCTTGTACACGCCCTTGTATTTCTCCTGGGCCTCCTTGGTCTCGGTTACCCTTACCTTGTCCACCACCTCTCTTCCATAGGAAGAGATGATGTGGAAGGGATCGTAGACGATCTCGGCCTGCGGGCAGTAGTTTCTCACCGCTGCCTCGTAAGGGTCGCACATGTCCATGGCGCAGGCCAGAACGCCAGCGCAGTTCTCTCCGCCGAAGGTGAAAAAACTCCTCCAAGGTCTCCTGCTTCCTGTCCTTTCCCACCCAGAGGACGCAGGGGACCTCGGCGTCGATCACCGTGGTGCCGTATCTGTGCCGCTTCTTGATGGAGAACTCGTCCACCGCGAGCAGCTTGGCGGGGGTTTCCGAGGGGTGCGGCAGCTCCTGCGCCAGCGCCCGCTTGTCGATCTCCTTTACCGTCTTCCAGTCCAGACTATATTGGGCAGCTATGGCCTTGAGCGAGCGGGTCTCCCGGCAGGAGAGGCCCACCTCGGCCGCCAGGCGCTTGGTGTAGCCGGCCCAGGGATCCGAGAAGGGAAGTTTCTCCGTCACAAGCCAACGCAAAGACTTTTCCCTATCTCTAGATGGTTGAAACACCTTTTGCCCTGCTGACCAAGTACCACCAATATAATAGCATTTCAGGAGGGGCTATTGAATTGGGAGGGATACACTTTCTGGAAGTTGGCTCAGGTCCCGAATATCGAAGAACTTGCCATTTATTACCATTAAATCCGATCTTTCAAGACCTGACCCCATTCTTGGACCGGGCAACCTTACGCAATCGATAGTCTATCTAAATCCTATTCTATGGATCGTATTATCAGCTTTCGGACGCTTTTAACCATTTCATTGAAGGCACGCTTCAATCCTTCCAACTCCTCGCCCTCATGAATATCTACCTTGACGTCCAGGTTGCCCTCCATGACTTCCTCGGCGATAGCCGAGATTTCCTCCACAGGCCTGGTGATATTTTTATGGATGAGATGGCTGAGCACGAAGAAGATTATCAGGATCATGGCTATGATGGCTCCCCCGATAACACCCGCCATGATGAAGGTGATCTTGCTCTTCTCGTTGTTGTAAAAAGCGCTTATCGTTGTGATCTCATCATGCATCGGGATGAAACTCACGTAGAAAGCGGGGATTTCAAAACCGTAAGCCGTGACGTCATCGATCTTTTGTAGCAAGATGAGCCACTCATCTTCAAGGCCAAGCTCTGGGATACCGTCCCTCTTCAGGATATACGTTTCGCCTTCCTCCATGGCCTCGAGAAGGTAATCCGGCGGGTCCAAGTTATAGACGAGGCTTTTGTCGTTGCACGAATTAACCAGGGCTTTGGGGCTGATGATATTGGGAGGGGAAATGGTCATAAAATACTTCGTGTTGAAAAGCCCCTTATCTACCTCCCTCTGTTCATAATCACATACTTCCTCCTGGAAAGGCATGAGTTGCTTCGTTCGTACCGATTCAAGCGCGGTATTGACATCCAAATTTTGCACCTTAGCTCTGAAATACGGGCCTGCGTACTCATCGATTATGTAGCTGTTACCGGAGGCGATGGTCGTGATTTTACTGCCTACAATATCGTCGATGCTTTTCTGGGTGAGATTCTTTATCGATTCATTGATGGTGAAAAATATTATCAATCCGGATATGATCATTATCGCGATCATGATGATCGTGATCTGATACAGGATCTTGGATCTTTCCTTGCGGAATTTCACTGGTGCAGTCTCTTTCACGTCGCTCATCATTCCCCTCCCTGTCGTCATGCGATCAAATGATTATGGTTCGCGTGCGCCTAGCCATGCTGTATCAATGGCTGGTGCACATACCATATGATCACCTAGAAAGGCCTTCCCCGATCCGCCTCCATCTCGATGAAGGCCTTCTGCCCACCAATCATCAAAAGGATCCAGTCCATGATTTTAGGTCCCGCAAGGGCTCGACCTACTGAAGATAGGCGCAGCATGACTGGCGGTACGAATATTTCAGCCTTGTTATTCTTTACTGCCCTGAGCACAGCATCCGCGACCTTCTGGGGATCCTGCCAGGGAGTCAACGAAGGAGGCTTAGCCCCTTTGACCATGCCCGTCTTTATAAAACCGGGGCAGACGATGATGAACTTAACACCGTTTTTTTGCAGCTCCTGTCGGATGCTGTCGGTGATACCAACTATGGCGAATTTGGTGGCGCAATAAGCTCCCAAGTCTGGTACTCCTATTTTTCCAGCTGTAGAACTGACATTAACGACGTGGCCTGACTTGCGGCTTACCATATCGGGCACGAAGGCCTGCATCATCCATACCTGACCCATGTAGTTCACTTCGGTGATCCTACGGAAGGATTGCTCAGACATATTCAGGACTTTTTCGGCTTTAACTATACCGGCATTGTTTATCAATACGTCAACCGATCCAACATCAGACTTCACTTGGTCTGCCAGGGCGAAGCAGGCGGAGCGGTTGGAGACGTCGGCTATATACACGTTTACGTTGTATCCCTGATCCCTCATCTCCTGAGCAGTTGCCTCAATTGCCGCTTCGTCTAGGTCGACTGCAACTATCCTAGACCCCTCCCGACCGAAGGTCATAGCGTGGAGCTTTCCCATACCTCTGGCGGCCCCAGTCACCAGGACCACTTTCCCTTTCAGATCTTTCATTGCACCTATTGCAACTCCCTTCTTTTCAAAAAATTGCAGTTAATCAGCTGTTTAATCCAGAGATTTCAGAGTAGCTACCACACTCTCCAACCTCAGATGCTCCAGTTGTTCCGGGAGGGCCTCCCTATCGCATCTCGGTTCCCCATTTCATCCTTTTATCCACCGGCCTGGCCACGCCGGCGTTCTTCACCAGCAACTGCACCTGCTACCAGGTACCTTCGGTACGGTGTTAGTTCTCAGTAATCATCTATCATTAGGTTCCACGATCAGGTAGTCACTACATGAGGTAGAGTGGCCTTCTCCAGAACCTCCAGCATCCTTAGCTTGAGCGATACGGTGACAGGTCATGCCACCAGTATCGCCTTGGCTTGGTTCAGAAATTCCTGGAAAAGAATAGTGAAGATGTGGCAGAGTACGGGTGCTAGCAACCAGCCGATCAGAGGGATGGGCAACTCGAAGCTGCTTACCCAATGTAAGTCCGTCGCGGTGCCACAGGCCGTAAAATCCATGGTGCCGATCTTGTGCTGGATGGGGATGATGCTCTTCTTCACACGGTACTCGAAGCGATGCGGGCGATCGTAGGTCACACATTCCTCTACGAAAGCGACTCCTAAAATCCGAACCAGGCGTAACGCGCCGACTCCGGTATCTACCATCACGACCTTCCTCGATCACCCTCGCTTCGCTAACGCCCCTTAAAACCGTAAATCCATCCGTGGTGGTGAAGAGGTCATAGACCTGCTCGATCGGGGCATGGAAGTGCGCGTCCAACATTACATCCTGCATGATACCTCCCTTCTCATATTGCTATTAAAATCGTTCTTCAAACTGATCCCACTCCAGCTCCCACATTTCCCACCTCGTACCAATTACTGTCGGTTGTTACGGACAGCTCGTTGGCATGATCTTTCCAGCGAAACCTCATGGTTGCATCCCTACTTCCTGGCACTCCATACGCATGGCTGCCGTCTTTCAGAAGGTGGGTTCACCTCCAACCAGTCCATGCCCGAATGCCTCGCCAGGCTCGTACAGAAGGCACAGTAATACGGTAACCCCGTGCGTTTTCCGGACCACGGAAACACCTGCCGCGTCACACCTATGCCGGTGGGCTTCCTCTTGCCCCCGATCACGTCAAAGGTAGGGCCGGCGATGAACTTGAAAAAGGAAGGCGGGATGGGTAGCTTGACGCCCGCCTTGAGGATCAGGTTTTCGGCCCTCTCCTGCGCCCTCCTGGCCGCGCTCATGGGAGTGTAGGAGCCGTGGCGCAACAACCTGCCGCCACTGGCACAGGGGTCGAGGATGATGCTCACGCTGTTTTCATCCTCATGGACCGAGAACTTCCCCCGGGGCAAGCCTGCCCCACCGCAGGTATCGGCGAGGAAGAGATAGTGGATGATGAACCGCAACTGTTCGCGACGGTCCATACCTTCCAATTGGCCGAGTATCTGACGCTGCACGCAGGTGCCATGGATGTAGTCAATAGTCTGCCCCAGGCTCTCCTCGCCCGCCTCGCGGGCTATGTAGTCCATGCCTGAGACTATCAGGTTCACGTAGAGGTCGTGCAGGTAGAGGAACTCGCCACCCATCTTGAAGGCGGTGAGCTTGGCCTTAAGCCTTCTACCCGCCTCAAGGCTCCCCCGGATGATCAGGTAGGTGGGCTTGGCCATCTCCTCCAGCTCCTCCGGGGTAAAATAGCGGTCGCGCTTGGGGCGCCAGGGCTCCTGCACGGGGCGCTTTGTCGCGCCGATCTGGGCGTAGTATGACTCCGGGACATCGTTCCGGTCCTTGTAGAAGTACCATTTACAGGGCTCTGGTGGTTCGATAGGAGAATCGATGGCGAACTTGATGAACCCCTTTTGGCTGACCGGCAGGATGGAGAACATGAACGGGCAGTGAACACAGTAGATAGGGAAGTTCTCGCGGCCGTACGTCCAGGGATAAGGTCTGGATATGCGGGCGAAGTCGTAGGGAGACTCGTACCTGCCCTTGCGCAATATACGGCCACCGCTGCCGCAGGGGTCCATTATGAAGGTGAACTTCTCATCGTCCTCCAGAACGCTGAAGGCCCCGCCGTGCTCCCCGGCCCCGCCGCAACTGTGCGACACCCAGGCGCGATTCGCCCATAGCGCCGTCTCGACAGCCTTGTCCTGCTCGACGTTGATCAGGAAATCGTAGTACTGACGCCATAGGCACTGCTGCATGCAGTACTCGTGCAGGTCGCCCACCTGCTCTTCCCCGATATTCCGACATACCCAGGTAAGGAGCGCGGCCCAGGTATCGGCGAAGAAGTCATGCAACAACACCCGCTCGTTCTTGAGCTGGTCACAGAGGGCGATAGCTTCCTGATCCTTGCCTTGCTTCATCGCTTGCTTTATGCGCCCGATGACCGGCGTGGCCATCTCTGACCGCTCTGCTTCGGTGAACCACGTATCCGTCATGTCCATCCCTAGCCTTTCGCCCCGAAGAGCTGCACTTCCATGTAGCGGTTGGACTCTGGAAGTACCTGCAACATCTTGGCGTCGCGCATAATCTTCTCGAGGCCCTGCTCTTTCATGTATCCGTGGCCCCCGAAGATCTGGATGGCATCCACAGCGATCTCCAGGGCCGCGTCCGTACAGAATATCTTCGCTAGGTCGCTCCGCCACGAGGAGACAGTCCCGGTGCCGTCGACCTTCAGGGCCTGGCTGTAGCCAGCCGTGCCCATGCTGATCTTAGTCACCATATTGGCCAGCATGCGGCGGATCTCATCGTGATCCACGAGCATCCTCCCGAACTGCCAGCGCTGCTGGGCGTAGTCATACGCCCTGCTGTAAGCCAAGCGCGAGGTGCCCATGGCTATGGCCGCTACAAAGACGTTCAAGGCGGCTCGTGCCTTCTTGTAGGCCTGCTCTGCCTTGCCCCGCTCGCCTACCAGGTCCGCATCGCCCACCAGGCAGCCATCGAAAACCACATCGGCAAAGGGAACGGTGTGCAGGCCCAGTAACTCTTCGTCCGGCTGCACCGATACTCCCTTAGCCCGCGGATCCACCAGCACCTGGGTCAGCCCTGCGTCGGCTTCCCTGACGAAGACCACCATGCGGTCGGCTAGAGAAGCGGAGGCCACCAGGGGAATGACACCCTTAAGCATCAACCCATTCTTGGCCTCGACCAGCTGGGGTGCGTCCTCCCTCTCCTCCATATCGGGGCCTGCCAAGGTCAGCATGGTCGGCTGGGGGCTATCGGCCGCGCTCAGCTCCTTGAGTAGCTCTTCCTTCCCGCCTTCGATCAGGGCCACCAGAGCCGCGAGGTGGTAGGCGAAGATGGTGGCCACGCCCGCGCAACCATAGGCCAGCTCGTCCAGCACCTGGGCGGCGGCAAGCACGCTTGAGCCTACGCCCCCATACTCCTCGGGGATGAGCATGGTGAGGATCTCCAGTTCGACACTCCTTACCAGGATGCCACGGAGTTTCTCGAGGTCGTAATGCGCGTCCAGCTCCAGCGCGGAGACCTCTATCTCCTTGCGGCAGAAGTCTCGGCAGACCTTCCTTATGACGTTGGCTTCGTCCTCAAACCGCACGTCGGTAATCATAGCCCACCTCTCTCTCGAACACGTCCAGCCGATGCAGCTGGTTGGGCCCCTCGTAGATCTGGGTGACCTTGGCGTCCCGGAAGATCTTCTCGATTCCGTGTTTTCTGGTGAGACCTTCCAGGCCGACGATGTCCGCGCATACCGAAACGGCGCGCATAGCTAGGTCGGAGGCCGCCGGTTTGACAGCCGACCCGTGCCGGAGGAAGTTGTCGACGGTCTCCGCGCTCACCACCTTATTCTTGATACTCTTGACTACCGAGGCCACCGGTCCCAGGCCGCTGAGCTGCTCCACGAGATCCGAGTTGATCAGCTTAGCGGGCGAGATCTTGAGCGCGATATCGGTGATGGGGTTGTTCAGCATGCGCACCACGTGCATGAAGTCAATGGCCACTAAGAAATTCATTATAGCGGTCCGCAGGGGCAGGATATCGGTCATCAGGCCCGCCAGGGCGTAATGCACCCATCCCTCATCGATGAGGCGGTGCCCCCTCACCTTCTTCTGCGAGGCGTACTCCACGGTCCTCTCCACCACACCCCGGGTTAAACCCAGGCCGATCAGCGCCACGGCCCCCCTGGTCGCCGAGAGGATCTCCTGGGCATGCCTAAGCCCTTCGCCCGGGGGCGCCCAGAGGTTCTCCTCGGGGACGAAGACGTCGGTAAAATTGATCTCCGCCGTGTGGGACGCCTTCTGCCCGCACTTCACCTCCAGCCTGGTGGCCGCGAAGCCGGGGGTGTCGGTAGACACCAGAAAGGTGGCCTGGGTTTCCAGCGGCCGCCTGCGATCCACCGGAGCATTGACGCAGATCAATCGTGCTAGGTCGCCGTTGGTACAGAAGCACTTGGTGCCGTTGAGCAGGTAGCCGTCCTTCACCTTCTTCGCCTCGATGGAGGGGCGGCTCGCGGCCATGGCCACGGGGTGCTCCTGGTCCGTACCCCCGCTGGGCTCGGTGATGGACCAGCCGAAGAAGAACGGGTTACCCTTGCGCTCCTCTTCGACGATCAGCTTGACGATGTGCAACACCACGTTCGGCCGGAACTCTACGCAGGCGCCGATGAAGGCAAAAAGATTGAACGTGACCAGCGCCGCGAGGCCGATGTCGGCAGCGATGGCCTCTTCACCCCAGAGGCCAAAGGCCAGGGTGCTCCAACCCAAACCACCCATCTTCTTCGGGAAAATGGACGTAGGAATTTGCGCCTCCATGGCTTTGTGATAGAATTCCAAATCCACGTAGGAAGGGTCCTCGCTGCACCTCCTGTCCGTCTCCAGAGCTCTCGGGGCTATCACCTCGCGCGCGAATTTCCTTCCTGTACGCTGGGCATCCACGGCCTGATCGACGTATGCTGGGAACTTCTTCTTGAGGATGTTCATGATGGGCACGTTCTCAAATATATCCGTCTCTTTATTCATGAACCGGTAGATTGACTCAGATTCCTGCATCTCACTCCCCCTTTCTATCTCCCCTATTATGATTATTATTAAGCCTGCCACGTCTTTGTACTAAGTCCGCCCGCATTCCCAGGGGATATACGGGAGGGCTTTCTCTCACTCTCCCGCGGCCGACCATCATCCGATCCATGTGGTGCGCGCCGGCTCCCGCTTGACCACCCGGTCGCATGCACCCAGGGGATACCCGAGGGCTATGGCCGTGAAGTACTCGAAGGGGGGTTTTATCCCCAGCTTTATCTCCAGCTTCTTCCTGACGAATCCGGGAGGGTACGTCAAACGGATGTTCAACAGTCCTATGAGACAGGTGGCCAGGCCCAGGGAATGAGCAGCTAGGACCATGTTCTCCACACACAGGCTGGTGTCATAGTCAACCTCGGCGATACCCCGCCTGTCCTTGAGGACGAGGATCACTGTGGGAGCGCCCAGGAAGACGCCGTGGTCGGGATGCTCATAGACCGCCTTTGTCCCCATGAACGCTCTCTGGTCGGCGCCGTTTACATTGCGGTAGCTTAAGAGGGTGAGGAGTATCCTCTTGCTTAAGGGTCGCCTCTCGAATTCCTCGAGGCTGGAGGGAAAGACCAGGTCGCATACGAGCCTCAAGCCCTTCTCCGTCTTCTCGCACAACTCGTTGATGAGGTCCTGGTCCTGGATGACCACGAAGGCCCAAGGTTGGCAGTTGCCAGCGGAGGGGGCAAAGCGTCCTGCCTCGATGATCCTGGCTACCATCTC
>QZKE01000090.1 GCA_003598015.1 Actinomycetota bacterium
ATACATGGGATAGGAGGAAGAGACCCCATCTTCACCTGCGCGCACTCCCTGCGACCAACCCCATAGCCCTCCGGGCAGGGTTTTCTATACAGGCTATGCCCGGGCACGGTCTTTCTATTCCTCACGGATTGATACACCCGGTTCCCGGGCGGGGGTTTTCAAACAGGCTATGCCCGGACGAGGGATCAGATGCGCTGCAGGGGGACGATGGTCATGACCCCGCTCTCGTAAGATCGGGACGACCTGCATGTAAAGATGAACCGGGAAGGGCGTTTTACCGTCAGAGAGCGGATAGGCAAAGCTCAACCGGGCTTTCCGACGTCTGGCGTAAGCTTGGCGGTAGCTCAAGGGTTTGCGGATGAGCTGTCGAAATAGAAAAAGACCTGTCCAGAAGGTGGAACGGAGGGAAGTTGCCGACATGAGCCAGGGTCGCATGCACGGTGGAAGCGGCGTTTGCGCCATGGCGAGGAACGCCGCCACGAGGGTCGTGGCGCTCCTTCTGCTGCTCTGCGTCTCTGTGTCCTTGCTCCTCGTAAGCCCGCCCGCTGCGGACAGGGCCGTGGCCGGCGCCCTCAGCGGTTGGAAGTTCTGCGTGGACCCCGGACACGGTGGAGCTGAGACGGGGGCCCAGGGTCCCACCGGGCTACTGGAAAAAGACGTGAACCTGCAGGTGGCCTACAATCTCAAGGGACTGCTGGAGTCGGAGGGAGCCGAGGTGCTCATGACCCGCACCGACGACTCCGCGGTGAGCATCACCCAGAGGTGGCAGATGGCCAACTCCTGGGGAGCCCACCGCTTCATCAGCGTCCACCACAACGCCGAGAGCGACAGGAACATCAACTATACCGTGACCCTGGTATCGGTGAACGCCAGCCAGGAAGCCCTTGAGCTGGCCAACGCCGTCCAGGCCGAGCTGGTGGGGGAATTCGGCCTGGGGAATTCGGGAGTCTGGAAGGTGAGCTACTGCGGCGTGCTCAACAATACTACCATGCCCGCCATCCTCACCGAGGCTTCCTTCATCTCCAACCCGGCGCAGGAACAGCTTTTAAGGGACCCCGCCTACCTCGATCGCGAAGCCGTGGCCATCATGCGCGGCATCCACATGCCCTCGAGTATCAATTTCGTGCTGCCGCAGGAAAACCGCGTTTCCTGGGGGCCGGTGAACGTAGAGCTGCAGATGCTGGGAGAGGACAACGTCAGCCGCGTGGACCTCATGATGAACGGCAGCCTGCAGCAGAGCAAAAGCGCTAAGCCCTTCTCCTTCCAGGTCGACACCACGGGATTCGAGGACGGGACCTATACCCTGCAGGCCGTAGCCTCGTACAAGACGGGCGGCAGTTCATCCATAACACGGGACCTCATCGTGGCCAACGCGGCCAGGCAGTGGTACTTCGCCGAGGGCACCACTCGCGAGGGTTTCCAGGAGTGGCTCACCGTCCTCAACCCCAATATAGAGCCGGTGGAATTCACCGTTTCCTATGCCTTCCCGGGGAGCGAATCGCTGATACGCAGTTACCTCGTGGAGGCGGAGAGCCGGCTTTCCATCGAGGTGGTAAACGAGGTCGGGCTTGAACGCGACGTCAGCGTGAGCGTGGAATCGCCCCTGCCCATCATGGTCGAACGCCCCATGTACTTCCTCTACCATGACCGCTGGGGTGGCGGACACGTCTCCGGCGGAACCAACCAGCCCTCCACCTCCTGGTATTTCGCCGAGGGCTACACGGGACCCGGGTTCGAGGAATGGCTCTGCCTTCTCAACCCCGGGCAGCAGCCCGCCACGGTGAAGATAGAGTACCTCTCGCAGGGAGGCCTTCTGAAGGAGGAGGAGAGGGTTGTGTGGCCCTCACGGCGCGACACCGTTTTCGTAAACGAGGTAGTGGGGCCGGACCGGGAGATCTCCATGCGGGTCACCTCGGACCAGCCGGTTGTGGCGGAGCGGCCTGTCTATTTCCTTTATCATGACCTCTGGGCCGGAGGTCATGTCTCCACGGGCGCCAATCAGCCCTCGACCTCCTGGTACTTCGCCGAGGGCTACACCGGACCCGGGTTCGAGGAATGGCTGTGCCTCCTCAACCCCAATCCGGAGCCGAACCTGGTACATATAACCTATCAAACCCAGGAGGGCGTCAACATAAGCGACGAAGAGCTGGTCCCGCCGCTGTCCCGGAGAACGGTGGATGTCAATACCCGGGCCGGCGAGGACCTGTCACTCTCTATCGTGGTGAACGGCGATAAGCCACTGGTGGCGGAGCGGCCCATATACCACGATTACCACGGCTGGTGTCAGGGGGGCGATGTGGGGATTGGAGTGAGCAAAGCCTCCCGGCACTGGTACTTTGCCGAAGGTTACACCGGGGAGGGCTTCGAGGACTGGCTGTGCCTGCAGAACCCCGGGGAACAGCCCGTCGTGGCGGAGATAAGGTTCCATCTCGAGAGCGGCGAGGTTCTCTGGGAGGATATATACCTCAACCCACGCAGCCGTACGACCATCAACGCCAATACCATGATGCCCTACCAGGAGGGAGTGGCCTTCTCGGTGCACGCCTCCGGCGATATCATCGTGGAAAGGCCTATATACTTCCTCTACCGCGGTTCCTGGGTTGGAGAGCATGTCTCCCCCGGCTACGCTCCAGGGGTGGATCGTTGAGCGAAGGCGTTATCCTGGGGGTGATATCCGATACCCATCTCTACCGCAGCCCCCTGCCCCCGCGCATACTGGAGGTAATGAGGGGCGCCGAGCTCATCCTGCATGCAGGCGATATCGTGGAGATGGCCGTTCTCGAGGAACTGGAGGGGATAGCGCCGGTGACCGCGGTGGCGGGCAACATGGACCACGGCGACCTAAAGGAGCTGCTTCCCGGGAAGCGCGTAGTGGAGGTAGCGGGGAAGCGCATTGGGCTCATTCACGGTTCGGGCCCCCCCGCGCAGATAACCGGCCGCCTGCGCGGCGAGTTCGAGGAAGTGGACGCCATCGTCTTCGGTCACACCCATCAGGCGTACAACCGCGTCGAGGGAGGCGTTTACTTCTTCAACCCCGGCAGCCCCACCGACGTCATGTTCGCTCCCTACAGGTCGGTGGGGTTCCTCGAGGTGGGAGAGGAGATCAGGGGAAGGATCGTGATGCTGGAGTGAAGCGGGGGACGGATAGTGAGGGTACAAGCGGGAGACGATAGCGATGCCTGGGGACGGCCCGGAGCGTATCGTAAAGGGTTCTACTGGGAATAATATAGATGGTTCATCTCCGAGAAGTGTGGGTGAATAGTATGGTGATGTTGTGGTCAGGCCTAGGGGTCAGGCCTCGGATTGTGCCTGACGGACTCATCAATCTAAGCCGTTATGCAGCGATATCAGGGAGGATAGAACTTCCTCGCCATCCATGTCGCGCGGCCAGTTCAGGCACAATCCGAGGTCTGACCCCTAGGCCTGACGGTAGCTACCCACACTTCTCGGAGATGAACCATATAGATATCCCGGATGAAATGACGGGCACGGCACTCGCAGGAGAACGCCCCTAGCGGATAGAATAAGTCAAGGGAGAGATGAGAATTACGAGATACAGGTAAAGGAGGTTGCGATGAAGGGAGTGACCAGCAAGATCCTTATAGCGCTGGGTATCGTCCTCATACTGCTCGCCATACTGTGGTGGGCTATCGCGGTCAACGCCCTGGTTAAGATCCCGGACAATCTCGAGTCCACCAGCAAGTACGAGGGCGAGTTCACCTATTACGTGAACCCCGCAACGCAGGAGCCGCTGCCGGCCGGCGAGGAGCTCAAGCTTCCCATAGCGGTGGAGCGCAATGTCTCCTCCCTGGCCGAAGAATACGATTCCTCCAAAGCGGTCGTCAGGGAAGAGGTGATCACGGAAGTTGGCGGCATGCAGAACCCGCCGGGTGGCCTGGAGTCCGTCTACGTACTGGACCGCAGGAACTCGGAAAACCTGGATGACGACCGGGCTTTCGATTTCGTGGAGAGCAACAAGGTCAACCGGCAGGGCAGCTATTATCCCCTGCTCCCCTTCGACACCTCCAATGACGAGGTATATCCTGTCTGGAAGGGAGAGATCGGAGAGAGCCTCGATACGGAGTACGTAAGCGAGGAGGAGAAGCTCGGGGTAACGGTCTACAATTTCAAGGGCAGCGCTACGGTGGAAGATAAAAAGGAGGTCACCGCGGCTTACGTGGAGATCCTGGGCCTGCCGGCCGAGGTTACCTTCGAGGAGCTGAAGCCACAGCTCGCGGCCCTGGGGGTGGACGTGGACGGGCTCATAGCCCTGGCCACGCAGGTTTTGTCCCCCGAGGATCTGCAGGCCCTCAATACGGCGCTGCAGCAGAGCATCCTGGTGAAGTATTACTGGGCCTTCGATGTCGAGATGTCCGTGGAGCCCAAGACCGGCGCCCCGGTGGACCTGTACAAAGACATCGAGAGCATCTCCATGGAGCTCGACACCTCCGGGCTGATGGATATCTTCACTATCCTGGCCAAGTACTCCAGCGACCCCGTCCTGGGGCCGGCCCTGAAGCAGCTGGTCGAGCTGCAGAGCCAGATAGGGGAGATGGAACCCTCCAAGATATTCGAATACGACATCGTGCAGACCGAGGATACCGTGAAGGCCGCCATCGATGACGCCAAGGATGCCGCGGGCAAGATCAACCTGGTAAAGGTGTATATTCCCTGGGCATTGCTGATCGTAGGAGCCCTTATCCTCATCATCGGTCTGCTCATCGGCGGGGGACAGGCGCCGCCACAGCAGGCGGAGGAATAGATAACTCCAGCGTGCTGAAGGCCGCAGGATCCGGAGGGGCCCGTGGGGGCCCCTCTTATATCATTGCCCGCCGGAGGCGATGCGTGGATAATCTTCGCAGGAGGAGTGGAGGGATTTGCAGCCGCCGGATGAAGAAGAGCGCCACTGCCCCATGTGTAATGGCCTGCTCGAGATAACGGAGGAGAAGGGGCTGTTCGTATGCATGCGCTGCAGGTCGCTGGCGCGTTTCCGGGGTGGGGAACTGCTGGCCATGAAGATCCCCGGCTACGAGCTGCGCCTGGAGGAATTGCAGCGGCATCATGCGGAGGTCCTGGCCTCCATAGAGGGGGAGAGCGGCAAGGGGGCCGCCCGGGATATGCGGAAGTTGCGTGCGATGCACGAAGAGCGTCAACGGGTATTGTCCGAGTTCTCGTTCCTGGGGTATTTCCGGCAGTTCGTGGAGAGGTGGCGGGAACGATGACCGTGCATGCAGCGTCTCAATGCCCGACGGCATAGGGAAGAAAGAGGAGAAGGAAGGTAATGCCCAGGAAGAAGCTGAGCAACTGGGATAAAGTCAAGTCGCTTATCAAGCCCCGCAGTGGCGTAGTGCGTATAGCCCTGGTCGTACTGGGGGGCGTGCTGGCCTTCATGATCCTCGCTTCCTCGGTGCTGGTCTATGCGGATTCGCGCCACCGCGGCGAGATGTTCCCCAACACCATGGTCCTGGGAGTCGATATCACGGGCATGACCAAAGAGGAGGCGGTGGCGGCGGTAACGGAGCAAGCAGTAGAGCCGCTCATGAAACCCTTTTCCCTCCAATTTCACGGCAGCGAATGGACCATGGACCCCGCCGAACTGGGACTCCAGATAGACGTGGAGATGCTCGTGAACCAGGCCTACGAGCAGGGTTGGCAGGGCTCGGTATTCGAGCGAGCCTTTCGCCGTGCCTTCGACCGTCCCAAGAATATCTCGATAGGGCTGGAATGCTTCATGAACAACGATGCCGTCATCCAGCAATTAAACGCAATCGCGGCCGAGATAGACCGGGAAGTCAGGGACGCCTCTCTCGCTTTCGATTTCGAGACGGGAGATCTCGCTTTCAGTCCCTCACAGGACGGCTTGTGGGTAGACGTGGATGCGACCCTGCAGCTGGTGCAATCGTCTCTATGCTCGCAAAACCGCGCCATCGAGCCGATAGTGGCCGTTACACCACCCAATCTCTCCAGCGATGATGTCAAGACAGTGCTGGTCGTGGACATCATGGGCAACACCCTGAGCTGGTACAGCCAGGATACACTGGTAAAGACCTATTACGTAGCCACCGGGGAGCCCAAATACCCTACGCCCCTGGGCAAGTACTACATCATACGCAAGGAGGAAAACCCGGTATGGATCAATCCCAACGTGGAATGGTCGAAGGACATGCCGCCGCGCATAGAGCCAGGACCTTCCAACCCGCTGGGGGTAAGGGCCCTGGTGACCAGCGCCGCCGGGGGCACGGTCCTTATCCACGGCACGGCTAACCTCACCCCGGGACTATACTCCCACGGTTGTATCCGCATGGCCAACTGGGCGGTCCTCGAGCTCTTCGACAACGTGAACGTGGGTACGCCCCTATTCATCTGGACTTCCAGGCCTGTTCCGGCGCCTCCTCCCGAGGAAGGTGAGCCGATCGGCCCCGAGGACCCGGGCCTGGGTCAGGGGGAAAACCAGACGGAGACGCAACCCCAAGATGGCACGCAGCCAGCACCGACAACCGGTAACTGAACCGGTAGCCGTGGTCATATCCCTAGGGTAACTCTATGTGCCGTCCACCCCTTCGATGCCTGCCTGCGACCGGCGATGGCATCTCCACCATGGTGAAGTTATGGCGTACTGACGTATACATACGACGACGGATACCGTCTCGTTATGCAGACAGCCCCGGGACGGCAGCCATCGCCTTTTCTTCACGGGAGCCCGTGGGACGGGCGGGGCTTATTCTTCCCCGTGATACTTGAAAGAGATCTTGACGCGGGCACGGTAGGCCGTTACCTTGCCTTCCTCCACCTTCAAGTCCAGGTCCGCGATCTCGGCGATGCGCAGGTCCTTGAGGCTTTTCCCCGCCATCTCCACCGCTTTCTTTGCAGCGTCCTCCCAGGATTCGGGACTGGAGCCGACCACCTCGATGATCTTGTATACGCTTTCTGGCATCTTTCCCCCTTTCGTCTCAGCCGTCTGACCCGATAAAGATATATTTCCCGCCTGCCACGAGTGTAAACACGGGGTCAGGCCTCGGATCGGGCCTGAGCCTGATGGTTTGCATCAATATGCAGCGATTTTAAGGGGGAGTCGCACTTCCCCGTCATCCGTGTCACGCGGACCGCTCGGGCCCGATCCTAGGCCCCCGGGCCTGATCCTTGCAATGGACCGGTATGCAAAGGATAAATATACTGGGTGGAGTACCCGGGTTCCCAATACGGTTATGCACAGAGAGTGCCTGCGTAGGGGCGCAGGGCGCTCGGCCGGGGTGTCCCCGCGAGTATGCTCGAGGAGGCGCAACGCAGACGCGCGCCGAGCGGGCAGGCGGGCGGAGATGTAACGTACAACGATCGCATTGGGGATCGGCGCACCAAACCCGGGAAGGAAAGGAGGACCGCGATGAGGGCGGCGGTAGTCGGGACCGGAGCCATGGGAAGCCTGATGTCCCTGCTTCTTGATGGGGCGGGGATGGAGGTGGTGGTGTACGAACGGCGGGAGGAGAGGCTGGCAGGCATCAGGATGAACGGGATACGCGTGCGGGGTGTCCTGGGCGGAGAGGTTGCCCCGCGCATAGGTATTGCAGGGGAGGCAGCAGAGCCCTACGACATTATGATACTGGCGGTGAGCGCGACGGAGACCGGCGATGCCCTCCGGCCGCTGAGCCCCTTCGTCCACCGGGACACCATATATATATCCATGCAGGACGGGAACGCGGTTTCCGTACTTGCTGGCCTGGTAGGGGAGGAGCGGGCTTTCGGCGCTCTTGGCTGGGTCTCCGCGTGCGAGACGCCCGCTGGCGAGGTGGAAGTGGAGGATTGCCGCTCCCTCGTCCTGGGAGCGTTCGTGCCGGGAAGGGAGGAGCGGTTGGTGCACCTGGTCGAAGTTATGGAGGCTGCCTGCCCGGGCAAAGCCCGTGTCACGGACGATCTCGAGGGAGAGATATGGAAAAGACTGGAGGCCGCGGCGGCAGTGAGCGGGCTATGCACCATCGCGGGCACCGTGCCGCAGGAAGCGCGGGCATTGGGGGACCTGGACGCCCTGTGTGGAGATGCCGCCGAGGAGTGCAGGCAGGCAGCATCCACCATCGGGAGGGGACCCGATACTTCCATTTCTCCCTGGGAGGATGCCGTGTGGGGTCGCCTCAAGCCGCCCATGTTGCGCGATATCGAGGCGGGCAGGAAGACGGAAGCGGCCTGGATGAACGGGCGTATCGTGGAACAGGCCCGCGCCGCAGGTATAGCGGTGCCCGTGCAGAGCGCCATGCTGACATTGGTCAAGGAGATGGAATCGGGCTTGCGCCGTCCAGGCGAGGCCGCCCTGAACGAACTCTCACGGCGCATCGCGGAGGAGCAAGGCATGTCCCTCTCCTAGCACACCTTCAAGCCGCGCAGTGACGCCCTCGGTATGTTACCGTATTTATGGACCTGGGTAATTAGCGTTCCACGAGGCGGTCGCGTAGCTCGCGGCGGGAGGGTTTGCCGAGAAAGGTGCGGGGAAGCTCTTCCAGGAAGGTCACGCGGCCGGGGCATTTGTAGTATACGAGTGAGTTGCGCGCGAACTCGATCAGTTCCTTCTCCGTCACTTGCATCCCGGGCTCGAGGACGACGAAAGAGTGGACCACCTCGCCGCGGATGGGATCGGGCTCGCCAACGACGGCAGCCTCGGCTACCGAGGGATGCCTCTGCAGCACGCCCTCCACTTCCGATGGATAGAGGTTGAAGCCGCCGGTTATGATGAGGTCCTTCTTACGTTCGACGATGAAAAGGTGTCCGTCCTCGTCGATGTATCCTATGTCTCCGGTATGCAGCCATCCTCCACGCAGCGCACGCTCGGTCTCCTCCGGGTCCTTGAAGTAGCCCTTCATCACGCTGGGACCATGCACGGTGATCTCCCCCGGGCTGCCGGGCGGCAGCTCGCGCTCGAAATCGTCCCTGATCTTGATCTCCACGCCCTCGATGGGAGGCCCGACCGACCCGGGTTTCACGGCGAGGTGCGGGCTCTGGGCGCTGACCACCGGTGATGCCTCGGTAAGCCCGTATCCTTCGTAGAGATATACCCCGAACTTCTCCCGGAACGCCTTCATCACCTCTTCGGGCAGGGGAGCGGCGCCGCTCTGCAAGCGTTTCCAGCTTTTTACATTATACTGTGGTGCCCTTGGGTGGTTGAGGAGCTGTATGAACATGGCCGGCACACCCGGGATGGAGCGGATATGAAAGCGTTCCGTATATTCGAAGATCCTGGTCGCGTCGAACCAGCGCATGAGTATGGAGGTGATCCCGCTCGCGGCGGGGAGCAAGGATGTAGTCAGCCCGTAGGAGTGGGAGAGGGGAAGAGCCGACAGCGCGACCTCGTCGCGGGTTATGCGCATGGATTCCACTACGCTACGGACGTTGCTCCCTATATTGCCGTGGGAGAGGATCACTCCCTTGGGGCGGCCGGTGGTACCGGCCGTATACAGGAGAGCGGCGACATCTTCGTCGCTGAGTTCGGGGTCGGTGGTCAATACATCAGGCTGTTCCCGGCAAAGCTCCTCCAGGCTGATGGTCCCGGGCTCCCCCTGCGCGCCGGCCAGGATGATACGGTTTTTCTCGGACAGGTCCGGGCAGGCCAGGCGCACTTTTGAGAGAAGGTTGGGGGTGGTGACAAGATACCTGGCCTCCGAATGCTCTGCGATCCAGGAGAGCTCCTCGGCGCTGAGCAGAAACATGGTAGGGCAGAAGACGATACCGGTCTTTGCACATGCAGAATAGAGGTTCGCGGCATCTGGACAGTTCTCCATATGGGCCATGAGCATGTCGCCCCGCTGCATTCCCGTCGAGCGCAAGGCGTTCCCCAGGCGGCAGATACGCCCGTAAACTTCGAGGTTGCTATAGCTCTCTCCCTCGAAGAAGAGCAGATCGTATGGGGGGGAAAACCGCGTAAGAGAATCTATGATCTCGGTGAGAATGGTCACTTCCCGGATACCGCCTTTCCCCATGAACGAGTGCCGCAATCACATTCGCAGACCCCAGACCTTTATTGTAACAGGTGTTAACGCCCTCTACCCGTTGCGGGATTTGCCTGACCAGGTCTCGCCCATCCTGCGACTTCGCTCATAACCAATGCGGACGTTACCGACACAACTCCCACCGGCTGTATGAAGAGGCCACATCCACCCGGGAGTAGGACCGGATGCCGGGGTTTGCCTCACGGCGCGAAGGAGAGTAACCTACGGGAAGCGAAGGTTATATAAAGTATGAAGCACGGCAGGCCAACGCAGTAATCAGAAAAAGTGGGAGGGGAGCAAGACTTTGTCATCTTCGATTTCACCAAAGTCATTCTTCAAACCTGTAGCGGCTTTCTTCGGAGGTATCATGCCCTTTTTCGCCCGCCTCTGCCGGGACCACGCCAGGGCCGTGGTGGTCGCCTGCGTACTGCTCACCATCCCGGTGGCGGTCGGCATCTCCTTCATCGACGTGAGAGCGGGGCAGAAGGACCTCATCCCCACCAAGTATGAATCCGCACGGACCATCGACGAGGTGGATACGCTATTCGGCGGCATCACAAACGAGTATCCCATCGTGGAGAGTGATGCCCTCCTCGCTTACCCCATGATCAAGAAGTTCCTCCTTTTAGAGGATGCGATGGTGGAAGCATTAGGGGAGGACGACTATGTATACATGGAACATTACCTTACTGCGTTCAAGCGCAATGCCCTGACTGAGGCGAAGAAGCAGTACGGCCCGCTTGCGGAGGACATATCGCTGATCTTACGTACTCAGGAGGGGAAGGCGGTCCCCGATCCCAACAACCCCTCGGAGAAGATCCCCTTCGAACAGGTAATCGAGGAGGGCGTCGCAACGTACCTCGCAAACCCGGTCGCCTACAAGTGGACGGTGGATAAACTGGGCTCCGCGCTGCTCTCGCGGGACGGGCGTTATGCGAACATCCTCATCAAGGTGAACCCGGAGCTGGACTCGGCCCAGAGAAAGGCTTTCGCCACGGAGGTGGAGGGGTTTTTCCGCGACTACTTCGAGGGCGGCGAGGTGCCGGCGACGGTTTACATGACCGGCGACCCGTCCATCGACAAGGACCTGGAGGATTACGCTTTCACCAGTACCTGGCTGCTCTCGGTGCTGGCCGTCGCCCTGCTCATAGTGCTGCTATACCTGACCTTCCAGAGGTTCACCGACGTGCTGCTGCCGCTGGCGGTGATCGTCCTCTCGGCCGTATGGATCTACGGTTTCATGGGCTGGATAGGTTTTCCCTACACCCTGGTTTCGGTGATGATAGCCCCCCTGGTGCTGGGCATCAGCCTGGGCAACCTCGTGTATATGATGGGACGATTCTACGAGGAGTACGGCATCCAGAAGGTGCCGCGTCCGGCCGCCTACCGGGCCGTGATAACGGTGGGAGTGGCCATCTTCCTCGCCTGCATCACCACGGTCATCGCCTTCCTTACCTTCATGTGGTCCGATTTCGACGTCCTGCAGCAGTTCGGGTCCATGACCGCCATCGGCATCGCCGTCTGCTTCCTGCTCAGCGTGACCTTCCTCCCGGCGTTGATGATCCTGCGCGAGGAACGTCGCCTGCGCCGCGGCACCGCCCGGGATCCCCGGGGACTGAAGATATTCGCCGCCGACAGCAATTCGCGCGTCGACCGTTTCCTGGGGCGCATATACGCCATCTCCCAGGACCGTCCCGGGGCTGTAGTGGTGATCTACGCCTTTATCATCCTCATCTGTGTCATGGGGACCTTCCGGCTCACCACCACCCCCGACCTGCGCGCCCTGGCGCCCCAGGACATCCCCTCGCTGCAGTCCCAGTACCTGCAGGAGTCCATCTTCGGCGGGGTGCAGCAGGATGTGGTGCTGCTCACCGGCGATATCCTCGCGCCGGAAGCGCTCGAGGCCATGCACGGTTTCCAGGAGCAGATCGCGCAGTCCCCCTACTTCGACAGCAATGGCAGCTCCAGTATTGGGGAGCTCATCCACGATTACAGGGTGGAGATGGGAGCGGCGAGTCCGGAAGGTGATTTCGCGTCCGGACTTCCCGCCACACGGACGGAAGCCGAGGAGGACCTGGCGGAGATAGGCGAGCTCTTCGGCCCCCAGGAGGGCAAACTGGTCTCCGAGGACCACGGCGCGGCCCTTATCTCGGTGTTCAGCGAAGGTGCCCAGAGCAACGAGGAGATGACGGAGAAAGACCGCGTTCTGAACGAGGCCGCCGCGGATAACTTCGGGGATACGGGGATAGCCTACCAGGTAGGAGGCATCACCCCCCTCACGGTCGAGATGCTGGGTAACCTGGTCCCCACGCAGATCCGCACCGCCATCCTGGCCCTCATCCTCTCGGGGCTGGTGTTGATCCTCATCTTCCGTTCGTTCATCTACGGCCTGGCCACCCTGTCCGTCCTGGTGGCCGGCATAGTGGTGGAGTTGGGATTCCTGGCCCTCATGGGGTGGACGCTGGACATGATGACGGTGCTCATCGCCTCCATGATCATCGGCATGGGTATCGATTACGGTATCCATATAACCCACCGCTTCCTCGAGGAATACCGTCCGGGTGAGGTAGGCGTAGCCGAGGCGCTCAACATAGCCGTGGTACGGGTGGGCAAGCCCCTACTGGCGAGCATGGTCTCAACGGCCGGAGCCTTTCTCATCGTGGCCTTCTCCAAGATGCAGCCCATCCGGCGCTTCGGGATAATCACCGCGCTGTCCCTGGCGATATCCCTGGCCGCAAGCCTGCTGGTGCTGCCCTCCATCATCACCCTTATCGCCCGCCGGCGGCAGCTCGCCCTGGTCAAGGCGGCCGAAAAGGCGACGGACCTGCAGCCGGCGGAGGCCGACAGCGGCGCCTGAACGATGGTGAGTGGAGGGGGTCGTGTCTTCACAAATCCTGTTTCAGCAAACGGTCGATCTGCCCGTTTACCTGCAGAGAAATTGAATCTTGAAGACATGACCCTGCTTCTCTGACCACACCCTACGGGGAATAGAACGAACGTTGGTCATAAGTAATGGGAAATGGGGTCAGGATAAATCCTGACCCCACGCTACGGGGAATAGAACGAGGCATGGGTGGCAGGTAATGAAATCTGGGGTCAGCATAAGTGCTGACCCCACAGGGCTAGTCGCCCCGGCTCTTTCTTCCCAACGTTGGGTTACAGACCAATCAGTTTGGCGAAGGCCTTGCCCATGATGATCTCTATCTCCTCGGCCGTAAAGGATATCTCGGGGCAGCTGCTCAGGTCGGGCTCCCTTACAGCTTTCACCCAGGTATCCAGGGGGCAGAGTACATTCGCATACGGCCCGTCGGTCGCCCAGAATACCCTCCAGGGCCCGACTTCGTCGATCACGGCCCGCAGGGTTCGGAAGAAATCCTGGGGATGGCTGTTGTACACGAACTGCCAGTTGCAGATATCAAAAAAAGTATTGGGCTTCACGCTTCCAACGAGCATTGCCTCCTCCCAGAGCTGGTGCCCCAGATGGGCCAGGATAATGGGCAGGTCGGGGAAGTCGGCCGCAACCTCATCCACGTTGATGGGCCGGGTGAAGCGGGCTTTCAGGGGGGCTGCGATGGAGCCGGTATGGAAGAGGACGGGTATGCCGTACTCCATACATTTCTCGTAGAAGGGGTAGACCACCGGGTCGTACGGGTAGTAGCCGGAGGTAGGGTGGAGTTTGAGGCCTCTCATGCCCCATTCCTCGACGCCCCGCTTGAAGAGGTCCATTCCCTCGGGGCGGCGCGGGTCGATGGTGAAGAAGGAGATAAGGCGGTCGGGGAAACGCCGGGCTGCCTCCGCGATCGCGCGGTTCTGGTCCTCCATAGATACCTCGGGCTCCCCGGTGGCCAATCCGAAATCGGTGGAGAAGATACAGGAGATGTCCACACCGGCGGCATCCATGTTTGAAATGAGTTTCTCGCCAGTAGTGTCGGCCAGGACCGGCATGAGGTTGTCCACCAACGCCTCCGCGTCGGGATATTCGCCCGTGGCTTTGCCCATCATAGCCGTAGCTTCTCGAGCCATGCCCATAAGGAAATTGCGCTTCACCCAGCCCTCTCCGACAAGGTGTACATGACTATCGATGATCATGATGTGAGCCCCCTTTACACTCGAATATGACGCAAAGCAACAAGGACAGTATATGCCCATGCGGAATTAAGAAAAAGAGCGGCCCTGTTTGAAGAACTTGCCGTCGGGGATATTATGGTTGATAGGGTCAAGAAAGAGGGATACGTTATCGATAGAGAGAGTGAGGAAAGCGTAGCACCTGTTAGTCGTCATGGCGTCAGGACAGCAGTAGATGTACTGCGGGCGGAGGGTCTACAAGGCTCTTCCGCGTACTGGCGATCCGTATGAGGGAGAGGAGACCAGGGGAATGCTGGGTTTGTACTACGACGGCGAACTGCGGCTGAGGGAAGATCTCCCCGTACCGGAACCAGGACCGGGCGAAGCATTGATAAAGGTCATGGCCGCGGGGATCTGCCACACGGACAAGGAGATCGTCAAGGGTTACATGGATTTCACGGGTGTACCGGGGCACGAGTTCGTCGGTGTGGTGGAAATGGTGGACGACCCCAATATGCTGGGCAAGAGGGTGGTGGGGGAGATCAACTGCCCCTGCAGGGTCTGCCCGGTATGCGTGGAAGGCAAAACCAACCACTGCCACGACCGTACTACCCTCGGCATCAGCGGGCGCGACGGGGCTTTCGCTGAATACCTTACCCTGCCCATCTCCAACCTGCACGTCATACCGGACACCCTCCCCCTCTACGCGGCCGTTTTCGTGGAGCCCCTGGCGGCCTGTTTCCGCATCACCGAGCAGGTACATATCAACCCGAGCCATCGTGTAGTGGTTCTGGGCGACGGTAAGCTGGGACTGATGGCGGCACAGGTGATGCGCTTGAACGGCTGCGCCCTCCTGGCCGTAGGGCGCTATATCCATAAGCTGAAGATACTGGACCGCCTGGGCATACGGACCGTAATGGAAAACGACCTGGACAAAGACGAGCGATTCGACGTGGTCATCGAATCGACGGGAAGCCCGGAAGGTTTCTACCTGGCGCGATCACTGGTGGACCCCGCGGGGATCATCGTCCAGAAAAGCACCTACGTGGAATCGGTGAGCGTGGATATCTCCTCCCTGGTTGTCGACGAGATCAGCGTGATAGGTTCGCGCTGCGGACCCTTTGAGCCCGCCATCCGTGCCCTGCTGCGGGGGTTGGTGAACGTCCAGGAACTAATCGACCGCAGGTTCCCGCTGGAGATGGGGCTGCAGGCTTTCGAATACGCCATGCGCGACCAATCCTTGAAAGTCATTCTCGAGATGAGGACTTATCCCGCGGAAGGGCTCAGGGAGCCCGGCGAGCTGCAGGTGGAGCCGGTGATCTAACCGGCGGCAGGCCGCGTGTGGGAAGGCGTGGCGGTTTCCGGCAAGCTCTCCATGCGCGGTCTTCTCGTAGACCGTGGACAGGGAAGAGGCGCTGTCACCTCATACCGACATGACCTGTTCGTCTTTTCCATCCCGCAATATGTATGTGGAATAAACGATGAAGGGAGCGAGGATATGGGAGTCGAGGAGTTGCTGGCGGCGGCCAGGGGTGACGGGGAAGCCGATCTCCTTCTGGTGGGAGCCAGGATCGTCAACGTGTTCAAGGGAGTCATCGAAGAGGATTCGCTGGCCATCTGCGGCGGTATGGTAGCCGGATTCGGAGAACGGGACGCCAGGCAGAAGGTGGACCTGGGCGGCGCCTTTATCTGCCCGGGATTCATCGACGGGCACGTGCACATAGAGTCTTCAATGGTCAGCCTGCCGGAATACGCGCGCGCCGTGGTACCGGCCGGGACCACCGCCGTGGTGACCGATTACCACGAGATAGCCAACGTCCTGGGAGTTGAGGGCATCCGCTACATGATGCGCCTGGATGAGGGGCTGCCGCTGGAGGTTTTCGTGATGCTCCCATCCTGCGTCCCCGCAACCCCCATGGAGACGGCGGGCGCGGTACTCGAGGCGCAGGACCTCATTCCCCTGCTGGACGAGGAGGCCGTAATAGGCCTGGGGGAGGTCATGAATTTTCCCGGCGCGATCAACGGAGACCCCGCCGTCATAGCCAAGATCTCCGCCTGCTCCGGCATGCCCGTAGACGGCCATGCCCCGGGCCTCTCCGGCCGCGAACTGGACGCCTATATCGCCGCCGGCATCACATCGGACCACGAGTGCGTGAGCGCGGGAGAAGCCGCGGAGAAACTGGCCAAGGGGATGTACATATATATCCGCGAGGGCTCCACCGCCAGGAACTTGGAAGCGCTGCTTCCCATCGTCAACCCGGCGAGCGCCCGGCGCTGCCTGTTCGTGGACGACGACCGCCAACCCAAGGACTTGCTGGAGGAAGGACACATGAACTTTATCCTGCGCAAGGCGGTCGCTTCAGGGCTGGATCCGGTCACCGCCGTGCGTATGGTCTCCCTGAACACGGCGCTCCGTTTCGGCCTGCGTGGACGTGGGGGGATCATGCCCGGATGCCAGGCCGACCTGGTGGTTGTCAAAGATCTCAAGGGATTCGAGGTACTCCAGGTTTACAAACGCGGAGCGAAGGTGGCGGAGGAAGGCGCACTGTGGACGGACGTCCGGGCCGGACCGCCCGCACCCGGGGCTATGAATATCGCCTGGGATAGAATACCGGGTATCGCCGTGCGGCCGGCGGGGGAGGTGATGCAGGTTATCGGGGTGGTCCCCGACCAGATCATAACCTCCCGGCTGAGAGAGAAACCCACCGTGGAGGAGGGCCTGGTGGTCTCCGACCCGGCGCGCGATCTCCTGAAGATATGCGTGTTCGAGAGGCATCGCGGTACCGGGAACGTGGGAACTGGTTTCATCCACGGCTTTGGACTGCGCGAGGGGGCTCTGGCATCTACCGTGGCACACGATTCCCATAACCTGATGGTGGTGGGGGTCTCGGACGAGGATATCCTGACAGCGGCGCGAGCCGTGGAGAAGATGGGCGGAGGCCAGGCGGTGGTGAGAGGGGGAGAAGTGCTCGTCGACCTTCCCCTGGACGTGGCAGGCCTCATGTCGACCCTGCCGCTCGTTGAAGTCAGGGACCGCGTGGAGAAACTGCAGAAGGCCGCGCAGGAGCTGGGCTGCCCGCTTGCGGACCCCTTTATGGCGCTTTCCTTCATGGCTTTGCCGGTTATACCCGAGTTGAAGATGACGGACAGGGGCCTCTTCGATGTCGACATCTTCTCGCACGTTCCCCTCTTCGTGTGAATGTTTGGAGGGGACGGGACGGGTCGTACCCTGGTCCACGCTTACGGCCATGCACCGAGCGTCCCGGTGCGGGGAAACAGAGGCGATCGAATGCAATCATATTCAGGGATCGGGATATGGACCCTGCCGGGTGCTCCGCACACGTTTCCTTAGCGAAGGCGCGATCTCGCTCTCATGATGTCCCGCGCCAGGCTGTTCAAGGCAGATCCCGTGGAGGTGATTTCGGGGTCGAAGGTGTAAAGCCAGTTGCGCAGAAAGCGCGCGTTTACCCAGCCGCGCAGGTGATTGAGGGTAGCGGCCGCCAGGATGATGGAGACGGCTACGAGGGTAACGTTTCTGCGCTCCGAGAAGAAGAGCAGCAGCTTTTCCAGCCAGTCCCGCAACACGGTTACGGATTCCTCGAGGTCCTCGCTCATGTGGGAGAGGGTGCCCAGCTGGTAGCGTGCGGTCTTTACCGTGTCCAGCACGTCGCTGATCACGGAGATGTCCTCGGCGAGATACTCGTCCATTGGTTTCATGGCTACCCGCTATTCTATACAAGGTCACGATTGTTTGCATCGTTTAACCACCCCCGTTCCGGGGCCGCACGAAACACCACCGCGCGCTTTCATGATATACTTTTAGCGCCGTTTTCACAGGCGGCTCGCGCAGCGCGCGAAAACCCAAGAAATCAGGCCTTTTCGGCTAGTTCGACAGGCCGTCGGAAGACGAGGAGGTTAGTATGGAAATCAAGAACGTCTTTGTAGTCGGTTCCGGCTTGATGGGGGGAGGCATCGCTCAGGTGTCCGCCACCGCCGGCTATGAAGTGAAGATGCACGATGTAGAGGAGAAGTTTACCGCAAAAGGCCTGCAAGCGGTTGAGGGCTCCCTGGGCAAATTCCTCTCCAAGGAGAAGATCACCCAGGAGCAGCATGACACGGCACTGGCGAACCTCTCCACCACCACGGACCTCGCTGACGCTTCCGACGCGGACCTGGTGGTTGAGGCCGTATTCGAGAACCTGGACGTCAAGAAGGAGGTCTTCGGGAAGCTCGACGGGATATGTCCCGCCCATACCATCCTGGCTACGAACACCTCCGCCATACCCATCTCGTCCATAGCCGCGGCCACCGGGAGGCCGGACAGGGTGGTGGGCACCCATTTCTTCAGCCCTGTCCCGCTCATGCGCCTGTGCGAGATCATACGTGGCTTGCAGACCTCCGAGGAGACCATGGCGGCGGCGGAGGCATGGGCGCAGTCCGTAGGCAAGGAGACGGTGAGGGTGCTCAAGGATCATGCCGGGTTCATCGCTAACCGCCTCTATCTCCCCATGGGTTGCGAGGCCGCCCGTATGCTGGAGGCGGGGGTTGCCACTCCCGAGGATATCGACAAGGCCATGCGCAAGGGCTACAACCTTCCCATGGGCCCCCTTGAGCTGGCGGATATGACGGGTATCGATGTACTCATGAACGCCTGCACCGCGATCTACAACGACACCGGCGACCCCAAGTTCTACCCGCCGCCGCTGATGCGCCGCATGGTCGCCGCGGGGTTGCTGGGCAGGAAGACGGGCAAGGGATACTACGACTATTCCAGCGGTAAACAGGAGAGCTACTGGGAACTGTAGGCAGTGAAAAGGGGCTGCTGTTCGCCCCGGATGCAGGTGAGGGATTGATAGCTATGGGCGAAGAGAGAGAGGCCGTCATCTTCGAGAAGAAGGGGAGGGCGGGATGGATCCTTTTCTCCCACCCCGAACGCATGAACGCGCTGTCCCCCACATCCATGCGCACCGTCTGGTCACACCTGTCCAGGCTGGAGGCCGATGCCGAGGTAAGGGTGCTGGTGTTTACGGGGCTGGGGGAGTCGTTCTGCGCCGGTATGGATATGGCCGGCCTGGAGAGCGCTACACCCCTGGCCGCACGCCGCCGCTCCCGGGAGCTACAGATGCTGACCAACCGCATAGCCGATCTCTCGCTCCCGACCATAGCGGCGGTGAACGGCGTGGCCATGGGGGCGGGCCTCGAGATCTGCCTGGCCTGCGACCTGGTCGTGGCATCGGCTGAAGCACGCTTCGCTTTCCCCGAAGCCAGGCTGGGGATGATCCCCTGCGGAGGTGGTACCCAGAGGCTCGCGCGACTGGTCGGCCTGCGGCGGGCGCGCGACATGATCTTCACCGGCAGGATCCTGGGCGCCGAGCAAGCGCTGGAATGGGGTCTCGCCAATGAAGTGGTCCCAGCCGAAGAGCTTGGCGCTGCGGTTGAGACCTTGGCGGAGAAGCTCTCCATGGGAGGAAGGATAGCCCTCTACCAGGCAAAACGCTGCCTCAATCACTCCCTGGATATGGACTTGAACCGCGGCCTCGACTACGAGACGGAGTGTTTCACCACCTGCTTCGCGAGCGGGGAGCCGGCGGCGGGCCTCAGGCGATTTGCGGAGCCATCCGCGCCCGAGCCCGCAGCGCCTGAGCCCGTGGAGAGGGAAACCGAGCCGGAAGTCGAGGTTGGGGAGAACTCAGGGATGGAAGGCGCGGGTGAGGCCGCGGCGGAGGTCGCAGAGGAAGGTATGGCGGGGGAAGAGGACGACGAAGGAGACGATATCTTCGAGTGACCCAAAGACCCAACGCGAATCCTGCCGGACCCATATTACAGAAAATGAATTTGCCCTGGGAGGGGATGGCAAAAACGAGGAGGTCGTATGGAGTTCAAGTACCTGGTCGTGGAGACGGATGAAGAAGGGATCGCCGTCCTGCGGCTCAACCGCCCCGAAGCAAAGAACGCCTTGAACCTGGAGCTCATAGCCGAGCTGGGGAAAGCGGCGGATGTGCTGGCCAGGGACGACAAGGTGAGAGCGGTGATCGTAACCGGGGGAGAGGGGGATTTCGCGGCGGGGGGCGATATCAAGGAGATGTCCGGTAAATATGCCCCGGATATGCTCACCGCCTATGGGGCCGACCTCTCCGGATTCGAGAAGATCGAACGCATCCCCAAGCCGGTCATCGCGGCCGTCAGCGGCTATGCGTTAGGGGGCGGCACGGAACTCGCCCTGGTCTGCGACATGATCGTAGCCTCGGAGACAGCGGTCTTCGGGACACCCGAGATAACCCTGGGTATCATTCCCGGTGCGGGAGGCACCCAGAGACTCCCTCGCCTCATCGGCCCCAACCGGGCCAAGGAGTTCATCTTCACCGGCTCCTTCTACGACGTTGAAGCCTGCAGGGAGATGGGTCTGGTGAATAAGGTGGTGCCGGTATCGGAACTGCTCGAGGAAGCGAAGAAGCTGGCGCGGCGCTGCATCCGCAACGGCGCGGTGGCACTGGCGTGCGCCAAGGCGTGCGTTAACGATGGGCTCAACACCGACCTCTATTCCGGCCTCTCCTTCGAGCGTAAATGCTTCTCTCTCCTCTTCTCCACGCAGGATCAGAAGGAAGGCATGGCGGCCTTCAAGGAGAAACGCAAACCCGAGTTCGAGGGAAGATGAGGATTCGCCGCGGCGCGGCCGTGATCCATCGCGCTGCAAAGACAACATACATCGCAGTAGGGAGGTAGCGAAGTTGATCTCATTCGAGCCGAGCGACGAACAGAAAGCCATCCAGAAGGTAGCCCGCGAATTCGCGGAAAAGGAGATCCGCCCCGTGGCGGCGGAATACGACGAGGAGGAGAAGTACCCCGAGCATTTCATCGAGACCGCTTTCAAGGCGGGCATGACCTATCTTTACGTCCCCGAGGATTACGGCGGCCAGGGCATGGATTTCCTCACCGCCTGCATCGTGGGGGAGGAGATCGCCTGGGGTTGCTGCGGTTTCGCCACCATCCTCGGCGCCAATAACCTGGGGACCACACCGCTCCTGGTCTCGGGGACGGAGGAGCAGAAGGAAAAGTATCTCTCCGACCTGACCTCGCGGCCTTCCCTGGCCGCCATGGCCCTCACCGAGCCGGACGCCGGTTCGGACGCGGCGGGGGTGAAGACCACGGCGGTGCGTGATGGGGATGATTATGTCCTGAACGGGACCAAGTGCTTCATCTCCAACGGCGGGATAGCCGATCTCACCACCGTCTTCGCCTCCACGGATCCCTCGCAGGGGGTGCGCGGGCTGTCGTGCTTCCTGGTGCCCGCCGGCAACCCGGGGATAAGCGGTGGCAAGAAGGAGCGCAAGATGGGGGTGCGTGCCTCCATCACCTCCGAGGTCATCTTCTCGGATTGCCGCGTGCCCGCGGGTGATCTCCTGGGCGAGGAGGGAAAGGGCTTCAAGATCGCCATGATCACCCTGGACAAGGCGAGGGTGAGCGTGGCCTGCAACTCCGTGGGCATAGCGCGGGCGGCGCTGGAGGCCGCGGTGGACTACGCCAGGGAGAGGGTGCAGTTCGGCAAGCCCATAGCGGAAAACCAGGCCATCCAGTTCATGCTCGCGGACATGGCCATGGACATCGAAGCGGGACGGCTGATGTACGTGAAGGCGGGATGGATGGAGACACAGGGCATGCCTTTCTCCAACCAGGCCGCCTACGCCAAGACCTTCTGCTCGGACATGGCCATGCGCGTCACCACCGACGTGGTGCAGGTCTTCGGGGGGTATGGCTACATGCGGGACTACCCGGTGGAGAAGTACATGCGCGATGCGAAGATCAACCAGATCTGGGACGGCACGAACCAGATCCAGAGGATAGTCATGGCCCGGGCCCTCCTGGGCCGGTGACGGAAGGATAAGAGTCAGGTGAGATCGGGAGGGTTCTCACGGAAGAAACGGATGAGGCAAGAGGAGGTAGGAAATGGACTTCGAGCTCTCTCAGGAACAGAAGGCGTTCTTCAAGGAGGTTAAGGACTTCGCGGAGAAGGAGATCGCGCCCTTCACCGAGGAGTACGACCGCAACAGCGAGTTCTTCTGGGACGGTTGGAAGAAGATGGGGGACATGGGCCTGCTGGGCCTGCCCTTCCCCGAGGAGTACGGCGGCTCCGACGCGGGAGCCCTGGACACCGCCATCGCCATGGACGCATTTGCCGCGGGAGGAGGCGATGCGGGGGTGTCCCTCTCCTGGGGCGCCCACACCATCATCGGAGGTGTCCCCATCTGGGAGATGGGCACCGAGGAGCAGAAGATGCAATACCTGCCGCCCATGAGCACTGGCGAGAAGATCAGTAGCTTCGGCCTCACCGAGCCGGATGCCGGCTCCGACGCAGCCTCCATCAAGACCACCGCGGTGCGCGACGGCGACGACTATATCATCAACGGCTCCAAGATGTTCATCACCAACGGCCCCATCTGCGACCTGTGCATCGTGTTCGCGGTCACCGACAAGGAGAAGGGGGCCGCGGGCATTAGCACCTTCATCGTCGACCGCGACACCCCAGGCTTCGAGGTGAGCCGGGAGCTGGACAAGATGGGCAACCGCACCTCGCCCACGGCGGAGCTGGCCTTCACCGACTGCCGCGTGCCCGCCTCGGCCATGCTCGGCGGTGAGGGCGAGGGCTTCTACGGGATAGGCAAGGCCACGCTGGAGTGGGAGCGGGCCATCATGGTGGCGCCGGCGGTGGGCGGCATGGAATGCAACATCAACCGCTGCATCGAGTACGCGAAGGAGAGGACGCAGTTCGGCCGCCCCATCGGCAAGTTCCAGGCGGTGGCGTTCAAGATCGCGGAGATGAAGTGCCTGCTGGACGCCTCGCGCCTGCTGGTCTACCGCGTAGCCTGGATGAAGGACCAGGGCATCCCGGCCATGATGGAGGCCTGCGTATGCAAGCTCAGCGTCACCGAGAACTGCGTCAAGGTGGCGGGCGAGGCGGTGCAGATCTTCGGCGGCTACGGCTATATCCGCGAGTACCCGGTGGAGCGCACGCTGCGCGACGCCAAGCTCGGTACCATCGGCGCCGGCACCTCCGAGATCCAGAAGCTGGTCATCAGCCGCCTGCTCATGGGCAAGTTCTAGAAAGGATATATGCACGTAAGGGTACGTTTCACCGGCATCCTCAGGCATTATGCCGGGGTGAAGGAAGAGGATGTCGAACTGCCGGACGGCGCGGATATCGCCTCCCTCATGCTGCGCATCGGGAGGGAGTTCGGATCCCGCCTGCCGCAGAACATGTGGGATGCGGACAAAGAGGTATTTCACCCCCTCATCAAGGCTACCCGCAGGGGATCTCCCATCGCCGAGGATGATGAGGGCCTGAAAGACGGCGACGAGATCTTCATAATCTCTCGCATGGCGGGCGGATAGGGCGCGGGTATCCCCGGGGGAGCCGGGAGCAGTCCAGCAGTGGGTGGAAGAGAGGTTACCAGGAGGGGTGCAAGAGACAGGGAGGCAGGATGAGTGATTACGATGCGATCGTAGTGGGGGCGGGAATCGCCGGATTGGGGGTAGCCTCGCAGTTGCAGCAGGCGGGGAAGAAGACCCTGCTCCTGGAGATGTATCCCAAGGCGGGAGGACGCATGCAGTCCTACGACCTTCCCGGCGGATACAAGGTCGACATAGGGTTGCACCTCATCGAGATGGGGAAGAAGGGCTACTGCCATGAGCTCGGCGCCCGCGTGGGCAAGGAGATCGAGTGGGCCGCTTTTTCCGTCACCCTCGACCTCTATGATGACGGCGCCTGGCACGACATGCAGACCTTCATCCAGCTCACGGACGAGGAGAAGGCCAGCTTCATCGAACTCATGAAGGGCATCGCCGTTCTGGAGGAGCCGGATTTCAAGGCCTGGGACAACCGTTCTTTCGGCGAGTGGCTGGATTCCAGCGGCATGAAGGGCAACCTGCGCGAGGTATGGGAGAACATGAGCATGATCATGACCACCATACCGGACGTGCGGGAGCAGTCTGCTGGAGAGTGCCTCTACATTGCCAGGGAGGCGCTGATCAAGGGCCGGGCGGTGCTTATCGCCGCCTACCCCAGGGGAGGCATGTGGGGAGTGATCGGCCCCCTGATGGACGCCTTCCAGGAAATGGGAGGCAAGCTGGAGCTGGGCGCCCGCGTGGAACAGGTGGCCTTCGAGGGAAACCGGGCCGTGGGCGTGAAGGTGGCGCGCAGGGGAGCCAACCCCATAGCCAGGGAATGGCGCGTCATCTCCACCGACCTGGTGACGGCACCGCTGGTGGTCCTGGCCCTGCCCGTCTGGCACCTGAACAAGGTGCTCGATTTCGACCGCCGCTATTCGCCCCTGCCGGGATGGTGGCTCAAGCGCATCGAGGACATCAGGGGGGAGAAGACCGGCCTGCTTGGCTACATCGTAGCTACGCAGCGGCCACTCTACGAGCGCCAGGTGTTCATGTCCGCACTGGCATCTCCCCGTACCGGGTTGCCCCTGCAGGCCTTCGCGCCCACCGCTTTCGATCCCGGCGTAGCGCCGCCGGATCGCTACCTGCTGGTCACCGACAACGTGGCCGAGCCATGGGAGCTCGAGGACAAGTTCAACCTCGCGCGCCTCATGGAGCAGCACTGGGAAGACGTGAAGGAACTGTATTCCTTCACGGAGGACGAGGTGGAGTTCGCGCTGCCCTATTTCACCTCCGGCTGCGACGGCCTCGCACGCAAGCCCGGACTCACCGGGGATTTCAAGCCGGACGTACGGGCACCCGGCGTAGACGGTCTCTATTTCGCCGGCGACACCTACCTGGGACGGGGGCTGGCCATTGAGGGCGCCTCTCGTTCCGCTATTCTCTGCGTCGAGCGCATCTTGGATTGATGGCGATGAAAAAGGGTAGGCCGTTCATCCATGTCTGAGAGGTCACCGAAGGCGGCGATAATCTCCGATGCCTGGGGCTTCGGCCTCATGGAGACCAAGCCCCACCCCCTGTGGCAAGTGCGCTACTGGGCCATCCGCAACAAGGCCCTGCTGGTACCGGAATACGGCGCCATGTATATCGCCGCCTTCCTCAAGGGGCAGGGCGTGGACCTGGAGGTTCTCAACCTCATGGCCGACGTCTTTACGGACGAGGCCTGGTTCCGGGAGGCGGACGAGGGGCTGCCCGACGATGCCGCCTCCACGGCGCCCGTGGGTGGAGAGGAGGCGCTGCGGCGCATGCGCGCGAACCTCGAGGCATCCCTCAAACGCAGCGATCCCGATGTGGTATTGTTTCCCATCTCCATCTATTACGTCGCCCTGCATGCCCGGGAGATGCTGCAGCGCTTCCGCGCCATGCTGCCCGGCGTAAAGCTGGTGGCGGGCGGTGTCTACTCCACCATGCACCCGCAGGAGATAATGGACGACGGGGCGGCAGATTTCGTGGTACGCGGGGAGGGCGAATGGACGGCACTGGAGCTGCTGCGCGCCCTGGGCAGAAAGGAGGGCGATTTCTCCGCTATCCCCGGGCTCACCTGGCGCGACGGCGGTGGCAAGATCGTCCATAACCGCGAGCGCGAGCGCGAGCGCGAGCTCGACCGTTTCCCGCATATCTACACGGTTTCCGAGGAGTTCGCCATCAGGACGCGGCACCGCATGCTCAAGAGCCTGAACCCCCTGGATGATTACATACCCGGGACTGGATTCCTCACCTCGCGCGGCTGCCCGGAGGAGTGCACCTTCTGCCTGGATCCCGCGGTGTGGAAGAGGAAGACACGCTTCCATTCCCCCGCCTACGTGCGCGAGGTCCTCGACTACTGCTGGGAGAACTTTCAGGAAGGCGAGCCCTCTTTCTATTTCGGGGATGCCACCTTCGCCCTCAACCGTCCCCGGCTGAGGGCGCTCCTGGAAACGGTGAGGGAAGTCTCCTTCACCTACCACATCCAGACCCGGGCCGACTCCCTCACCCCGGAGGTCCTTGCGGGCCTGCGCGACAGCAACTTCGCCACCGTAGCCCTGGGCGCGGAATCCCTCGATAACCGCATCCTGCGTGAGGTAGTCAAGAAGAGGACCACGCGGGAGGAGATCCTCGCCGCGGTCAGGGCGGCGCGCTCGTATGGCCTGACGCCCATCCTTACCTTCATCGCCGGCCTCCCCGGCGAGAGCCGCGCCAGCCTGGAGCGGACGGTGGAGACCCTGCGTGCCGAGGGTATAAAGGAGGCCACCTTCTTCCCCCTGGTGGTCTTCCGGGGTACGGAACTGTACGAGACCTTCCTGCGTACTTATTCCGCGGAGGAGAGGGAGAGCATGCGACTCAACCGTTGGTCGGAGGAGTTCTGCTTCACCAGCGATGAATTCGGCTCCATGCACGAGCTCATCGACTACACCCAACATCTCAACGACGCCATCCGGCGCTGAGCACCTACCATGGACGTAGGGAAAGCCAGTTCGCAAAGGGTTAAAGCCCGGTCCTCCAGGGCCGACCTTTTCTATACCTGAGCTGGGCTTCTCGGAGAAGTACATGAATTCATGGCCTCGTTCCAGCCATGCAATTGACATAATCCTTCTATACCCCTGTTTGCGGCGACTTCGCCTGTAAAGTTATGATATACACAGCCGGGTCGATGCCCCTTTGTGCCGGCGGGTCGCCGGGAGGAGATCTCGAGAGGTGAGGCTATATGAACACTAAGGAATTACGCAGTTTCGCACGCAGCAGAGTCTTCAGCAGCCTCGAGAGCAGGGCCGAAAAGGACGGATTCGACCGTACATTGTGGAGGGAGATGGCCGACCTGGGGCTTGTCGGGGCGATCATCGACAGGGAGTACGGCGGCGGCAGCGGTGAGATCTGGGATTTCGTCGAGAGCGTAGCCCTGCTGGCGGGAGAAGGCCTTGACCTTGGCCTCACCCTCAGCCTCGTGGATCACGTCATGCTCTGTGCCTACCCCCTGCAGGTCTTCGGCTCCCGTGCCTTGAAGGAGCGCTTCCTGCCCTCGCTCTGCCGTGGAGAGCGCATAGGGGCGGCGGCCATATCCGAACCCGGCAGCGGTGGAGATCCCTCGCGGATGATCACCGTGGCGAAAAAGGACCGGGACACGTACAGGATCCAAGGGGTGAAAGGACCGGTGACCAACGCGCCGGTGGCGGACGTCTTCGTCGTCCTGGCCTCAACCGACCCCGATGCTGGCAAAGACGGCCTTTCCGCCTTCCTGGTGGAGAAGCGGGAGGGGATCAAAGTGGAGGAGGTAGAGCTTGGGTTTCTTCCCACCTCGCCCCATGGCAACGTGATCCTGGACGAGGTCAGGGTACCCGCTGATCACCTCATCGGAGAGGAGGGCCGCGGCCACGAGCGCATCTCCCGCTCCCTCTTCCTCTGGGAGCGTGCGGCGCTCATCCCGGTCATCATCTCCTTTATCGAACGCTGGCATCATCTCGCGGTGTCGAGCCTTGATCCGGCGGGTATATCCCCGGACTTGAGGGTGCTCATGGCCCAGCGCAAGGTGGAGCTGACGGCCTATCGCATGCTCGGCGAGAGGCTTATGGAGATGACCTTCGGTGAAACGGACAATGGCAGGGAACGCATGGAGCTTCTCCTCTTCTTCGGCAAAGCCCTACCCGCATGGGTTTACTCCATGCGCGCCGCCATCGAGGAAGCCAAGTTGCCCATGGACGATACCATCAGCGGGATGGCCAGGGATCTGCGCCTGCTCGAGGTGGGCAGTTCCATGCTGGACTGGCAGTTCCAGAAGCTGCTTTTCTAAGGGCGATCGAACCGGTGACGGTGATCATTCCGGAAAAAACGCGCATAGCATAGTCTAGAAGGGTATAGCCTTCTCGTATACAGGTGGAGCAAGGTGAACCTGTATCCAGCCCAGGGAGGTGGGTGAAAGGATGAGGGAGAGCGAAGTCATAACCCCCGAAAAGATATGGCATGCATCGGACAGGTTATCGCCGCGTGTTGGGAGGTTGCGCGAAGAGTTCTATTCCATCGCGGACCGTCCTTATTTCCGCAACGAGGTCATGCCCTTTACCACCGGCACGGATTGGGACGTGGTATGGTCGCCGGTGAACTGGGGCATCATCCCGGAGCTGGTGCCTTTCATGGGAGCCTTCTCCGAGTCTCTGCGGGTGATGGCGCACGAGGTTGAACTACCTCCGGGTTTCTGGAAACGGTCCCTGCTCATGCGCCGGGCGCTGTTCTTCCGCGAGGTATGCGGGCATTACCTGCCGGTACGCATCCTGGAGGGGGAGCTCATCGTGGGTGGCCAGTTCAACACCGCCCTCTCCAAGTGCCACGATCGCAAGGAGGCAAAGAACTGGCACAAACAGGTCGACAAGTGGTGGAAGAAAGGCACGGAGATCAACGAACTCGGGATTGGTAACGCCGGGGCCGTGCCAGGCCACCTCATCCCAGACTATCCCCGCATACTGAGGGAGGGATTCTCCGGGGCATACGCCGAGTTCGAAAAGCTCAAGGACGGAACCGCGAACCCCGGACACAAGGATTTCCTGGATGCGCTCATGGTGTGCTGCGAGGCGGCGCGCGACTTCGCCGCGCGTTACGCCGCCGAGGCGGAGAGGCTGGCGGAGGAGGAAGGCAACGCGGAGAGAGCCATGGAATTGAGGGAGATAGCCCGCATCTGCCGCAAGGTGCCCTGGGAGCCGGCAGAGACGTTCCATGAGGCCCTGCAGTCCTTGTGGCTTACGCACATGCTGGTCATGGCCGCCGAATCCTACCCGGGGGCCGGCCTCTCCCACGGCCGCTTCGACCAGTACATGTACCCCTACCTCCAGGCCGGCCTCGATAGCGGTGGGCTGGATGAAGCGCAGGCCAAGGAGCTCCTGGAATGTTACTGGATCAAGCACAACTACGCCTACGATTTCCAGTGCCGGGTGATGACCAATCAGGGCATCAACTCGGGTTTCGGCCAGCTGGTGACCGTTGGGGGGATCGACGCTGACGGCAACGACGCGTCCAACCGTCTTACCTGGCTTATCCTGGATGTCATCGAGGAGATGAACATGCTGGAACCCAAGCCCAACATACGGCTGCATATGAACACACCGGAGCCGTTGTTGCGCCGCGTGGCGGAGATGGTCTCCGAGGCGCAGGGTTCGCCCTTCCTCATGAATTTCGACGAGAACTCCATACGCGGACTGGCCTGGCAGGGGCTGCCCCAGGAAAGGCTCTGGGATTACGCTCCCGTGGGTTGTCTGGAGAACACCCTGCAGGGCGACGACCGTTCCGGCACGGTGGATGTGAACTTCAACCTGGCCAAGGCGGTGGAACTGGTCTTCTTCCGGGGCCGCGACGCGACCACGGGCAAGCGCATCGGGCCGGATACCGGCAAGGTGGAGAATCTTGCCTCATGGAAGCAGTTCCACGAGGCATTCGAGGCGCAGCTGCAGGCACTTATAGACCACATGCTTGCCATCAGCGACGAGGCGGACCGTATCCGGGCGGAGTTCGAGCCCACTCCCTACCTCTCGACGCTCGTGGGGGGTTGCGCGGAGAGCGGCCGGGACATTACCCAGGGCGGGGCTCGCCACGGCTACATAACCGTGGAGGGAGTGGCCTTCGCCACCGCCGCGGATTCACTGGCGGCGGTGAAGAAGCTGGTATACGAGGACGGTAAGGTGAAGATGGACGATCTGGCGCAGGCCATACGGACGGACTTCGAGGGTTACGAACCGTTGCGGCAGACCCTGATCAATAAAGCGCCCAAGTACGGCAACGACGACGACTATGCGGATGCGGTGGCTCGCGATCTTTCCCAGGCCTGGACCACGATGGTCTCCGAGCGCGTCTCTCCCGCCACCGGCAGACGCTACCGCGCGGGCTATCTTTCCTGGAACTACTGGATCGCTTTCGCGCCATCCACGGCGGCTACACCGGACGGCAGAAAGAAAGGAACCTTCCTCTCCAATGCCATCGGGCCGGTGGACGGCGCCGACCGCAACGGCCCTACGGCCGAGATACTCTCCGTGGGAAAAATGGGTCTGGAGACAGCGCCCAACGGCACCTCCCATACCATGAGCTTCAGCCCGTCGATGCTGAGGGACGAGGAGCACGTCGCCAAGCTCATGGCCTTCCTGCAGGCCTACGGGGAGAAGGGAGGCACCGCCCTGCAGATCAACGTACTCGACCCCGAGACCTTGCGCGAGGCGCAACGCCGGCCCGAGGAATACCGCAACCTGCTGGTGAGGGTAACGGGCTATAACGCTTACTTCGTGATGCTGGGTAAGGAGATGCAGGACGAGATCATCGCCAGGGAGTCCCATGACCTCTGAGAACGGAGCGGCCACCGGCGTTGTCTTCAACGTCCAGCGCTATTCGACCGAGGACGGCCCTGGCATCCGCACCACCGTCTTCCTCAAGGGCTGCCCCATGCGTTGTCCCTGGTGCCACAATCCCGAAGGCCTGCGGAAGCAGCCCGAGCTCGTATGGTACGATGTGCGTTGCATCGGGGCCCGCGACTGCCTGGCGGCCTGCCCCGCGGGCGCTCTCACCCTGACCCCGGAGGGTATGGTCATCGACCGCGGCCTCTGCGATGCCTGTGGCAGATGCGAGGAGGCCTGCCCCGCCGCGGCCCTGGAGGTTATCGGCAAAGTGAGGACGGTCGCGGATGTGGCCGCGGAAGCGCTGCGAGACAGGGTCTTCTACGAGAAGTCGGGGGGAGGGGTCACCCTCTCCGGCGGCGAGCCCGCCCTGCAACTCGACTTCTCCATCGCGCTCATGGAGGCTATCCGCCTGGAGGGGGTGCACCTGGCACTGGATACCTGCGGGGGGGTGAGCCGGGAGAGGTTGGAGCCCCTGGTGGACCTGGCCGACCTGGTCCTCTTCGACGTGAAGATTATGGAACCGCGAGCCCATCTGGAACAGACAGGCATCGGCCTGGAGCAGGTGCTGGACAACGCACGCCGCATCGCACAAAAAGGCAAACCCATGTGGATACGCACTCCGGTGATCCCCGGTTATACCGATACGGAGGAGAACATCAGGACCATCGCCCGTTTTATACGGGAGGAGCTGCCCACGGTGGAGAGGTACGACCTGCTGGCCTTCAATAACACCTGCGATGCCAAGTACCGCCGCCTGGACATGTCTTTCTCCCTGTCGGGGGAGGGATTGCTGCTCGAGGAAAAGATGGTGAAGCTCGCCGAGGCCGCACAGGACGAAGGACTTGCCGTGGCCCGCTGGTCGGGAGCTACCAGGTACCCCAGGCCGTGAATACGGTCCGTGCTAGAGCGCCTGGGCGCCGCGCCCGCTCCAGCGGCCCGTTGCGGGATACGAGATAGCAAGGATACGGCGGCGGCCGAATGCGATTGTGTCTATGGATAGGGGTTAAGGGAGGTTGAGTGATGGAAATGCCGCAGGAGGTCCGCGAGCTTTTCGCCGAGGAGATGGCCGCCAAGTTTCTGGCGACAGTCGATCCCGAGGGAAAGCCCAACGTCGCCCTCATCGTTACCCTGCAGCCGCCCCCCGACGGCCGCAAGGACCGTCTGATCTTCGGGGAGTTCCTCATGTGGAAGAGCAGGGAATACCTCGAGGGCAATGCGCATGTAGCCGCGGCGGTGGTCAACACCAAGCTGCGCATGGCCACCCTCAAGGGAGATTTCGTGGGATTCGAGAAGACCGGGCCATACAAGGAAGCGCTCGATGCCTCCAACCTCATGCGCTATAACGCCTACTCCGGCATGCGGGCAGCCGGTGTCGTCGACGTACGCGAGGTCTACCCCGTACGCGGCGCCTTCATGCTGGGGGTACCGCTGGATTTCCTCAAGGCGCGCATGCACCGGCCTGGTGGGGGGAATGGCGGAACGGCCGTCCCCGCCATGGTCAAGGAGAAGTTTATCAAGCTCACCTCGGTAAAAGCCCTGGCTGTCATGGAAGATGACGGATATCCGCGCATCCACCCGGTGATGGCCGCCGCCCCGGCGGGAGAGAGCGGCTTCGTGCTGCAGATCACGAAGTATAATCGCGCTCTGGCGGAGGTGAAGGTTCCCTGTCCCGCGGCACTGTGCGCGCTCACTTTCGACGTCAAGAGCTACAAGGTGAAGGGAGAGCTGGCGCCGCTGACCTCACATGCGTTGCTCTTCAAGGTGCATGAGGTCTACAACGCCATGCCACCTCTGGCCGGCGACCT
>QZKE01000025.1 GCA_003598015.1 Actinomycetota bacterium
TTTCACCGCGGACCGATGCGTAAGGAAGAAATGTGAGAGAGGCGAAACGCAACACCCGACCCCACCCAGGGAATAGAACGAACGTTGGGTGGTAAGTAATGGGAAATGGGGTCAGGTCTTGGCATTTCGCCGCGGACCGATGCGTAAGGAAGAAATGTGAGAGAGGCGAAACGCAACACCCGACCCCACCCAACGGGGAATAGAACAGGGCGTGAATGATATTGAGAGGGAAGTGATGTTTGATGGTAAGATTTGACAAATTCACGGTGAAGGCACAGGAGGCCGTAGCCGATGCGCAGAATATAGCGGGCGAGAGGCACCAGCAGTTCGTGGAAGTGGAACACCTGCTCCTGGCCTTGTTACGGCAGGAGGGCGGCACCGTGCCTTCGCTCCTGGCCAAGTTGGGAGCCGACCCCGCGAGCATAGCTTCCGAGGTGGAAGCGGCCCTGGAGAAGATACCCGAGGTCACCGGCGCCGTGGGCCAGGTGCAGCTTGCGCCGCGCCTGTCCGCCCTCTTCGAGGAAGCCCTGGCCGAAGCCGACCGCATGAAGGACGAATATATCTCCACCGAGCACCTTTTCCTGGCCATGACCGAGGAGAAGAAGGGGGACGCTGCGGAGATATTGCGGGCGCATGGCATAGGCCGCGACCGCGTGCTCAAGGCCCTCAGCGAGGTGCGCGGGAGCCAGCGGGTCACCGACCCGGAGGCGGAGGGGCGCTACCAGTCCCTGGAGCGCTTCGGGCGTGACCTCACCGACCTGGCGCGCCGCGGCAAGCTCGACCCGGTCATCGGGCGCGACGCGGAGATACGCCGCGTCATGCAGGTCCTTTCCCGGCGTACCAAGAACAACCCCGTGCTCATCGGCGAGCCCGGGACGGGCAAGACGGCCATCGTGGAGGGGCTGGCGCAGCGCATCGTCGAGGGAGACGTTCCCGAGGGACTGAGGAACAAGCGCGTGGTAGCCCTGGACATCGGAGCCCTGGTGGCCGGCTCCAAGTACCGGGGGGAGTTCGAGGACCGCCTCAAGGCCGTGCTCAAGGAGATCATCGAATCCGAGGGCGAGATAATCCTCTTCATCGACGAGATGCACACCCTGGTGGGAGCGGGAGCGGCGGAGGGTGCTGTGGACGCTTCCAACATGCTCAAGCCGGCCCTGGCGCGGGGGGAACTGCATGCCATCGGCGCCACCACCCTCGACGAATATCGCAAGTACATCGAGAAGGACGCCGCCCTGGAGCGCCGCTTCCAGCCCATACTGGTGGGGGAGCCCGACGTGGAGGACACCATAGCCATCCTCAGGGGTTTGAAAGAGCGCTACGAGGTGCACCACGGTGTACGCATCCAGGATTCCGCCCTGGTGGCTGCGGCGATGCTCTCGGAGCGCTACATCACCGACCGCTATCTTCCCGATAAGGCTATCGACCTGGTGGACGAGGCCGCCTCCCGGCTGCGTATAGAGATCGACTCCATGCCCACCGAAATAGACGAGGTGGAGCGGCGCATCAAGCAGCTGGAGATCGAGAAGCAGGCCTTGAAGAAGGAGAAGGATAAGGTCTCTAGGGAGCGCCTGGAGAAGCTGGAGTCGGAGCTGGCCGAGTTGGGCGAGAGGTCCGTGGATATGAAGGCCCACTGGCAGGCCGAGAAGGACAGTATCGGCCGCATCCGTGAGCTCAAGGAGAGGCTGGAGCAGGTGAAGATCGAGGAGCAGAGGGCGGAGCGCGAAGGTGACCTGGAGAAGGCTGCCCGCCTGCGCTACGGGGAGTCCACCGAACTGCAGGCGAGGCTGGAGGCGGAGAACGCGCGCCTGCAGGAGCTGCAGAAGGAGCGCAAGATGCTCAAGGAGGAGGTCGACGACGAGGACATCGCCGAGGTGGTCTCGTCCTGGACTCACATCCCCGTATCCAAGCTCCTGGAGGGCGAGGTGGAAAAGCTCATCCACATGGAGGACCGGCTGCGCCTGCGTGTGGTGGGGCAGGAAGAGGCCCTGGAAAAAGTATCCAACGCTATCAGGCGCGCCCGCGCCGGGCTGCAGGACCCCAACCGGCCTATCGGCTCCTTCCTGTTCCTGGGGCCGACCGGGGTGGGAAAGACCGAACTGGCCAGGGCGCTGGCGGAGTTCCTCTTCGACGACGAGAAGGCCATGGTGCGCCTGGACATGAGCGAGTATATGGAGCGGCATACCGTCTCCCGGCTCATCGGCGCGCCCCCCGGCTACATAGGATATGAGGAAGGCGGCCAGCTCACCGAGGCGGTGCACCGCCGCCCCTACAGCGTCATCCTGCTGGACGAGATCGAGAAGGCCCACGGCGACGTCTTCAACCTGCTGCTGCAGATCCTGGACGACGGGAGGCTCACCGACGGTCACGGCCGCACCGTGGACTTCAAGAACACGGTGATCATCATGACCTCGAACATCGGGAGCCATCTCTACCAGGATACCGGGGGCGAGGATCGCGACGAGGTCAGGGGGATGGTCATGGAGACCCTCAAGGTCCACTTCCGGCCTGAGTTCCTCAACCGCCTCGACGAGATCATCGTCTTCAACCCCCTGGGCATAGAGGAGATAAAGCAGATCACAGGCATCCAGATAGAGCACCTGCGCGAGCGGCTGGCCGACCGCAAGCTGGACATCCGCCTCAGCGACCGCGCCAAGGAGACGCTGGCCGCGGAGGGTTTCGACCCCAACTACGGCGCGCGCCCCCTCAAGCGCGTAATCCAGCGCGAGATCCAGGACAACCTGGCCCGCAAGATGCTGGAGGGCGACTTCGCCGAGGGCGACCTCATAGAGGTGGGCGTGGACGAGGGCGGCAACTTCACCTTCACCAGGGTGGGACAGTCGGCCTACGCCGAAAATTAATCCCTATACATCTGCCCACCTACGCCAGACAGCCTGCAGCGCGAAAGCGCCAGCGCCGTTTTCGGCGCGACGGTGCCAGGTCTTTTGTGTGAAAAGACGGCTCCGATTAATCCCTTCGCTTTCACTCACATCAAAGACCTGGCACGTATACGCAAAGCGCCAGTACCGCCCGCAGCGCGCCGGCGCCTCGTGCACCCGGATGTTGGCCCTTTACCCTGGTACGTATACCTCCGATGTTAGAATAGGTGGTATTCATGAAAAAATACGACGTCATCATCGTCGGCGCCGGGCCGGCCGGTATCTTCGCGGCACTCGAGCTGGTGAAGAGGGACGGCCTGAAGGTGCTGATGCTGGAAAAGGGGCCGGATATTGAAAAGCGCGACTGCCCGGCCCGGGTCGGGAAGTGCCGGCGCTGCGAGACCTGCGCCATCACCAGCGGCTGGGGCGGGGCGGGCGCCTACAGCGACGGCAAGCTCTCGCTTTCACCCGACGTGGGCGGCTGGCTGGGCGAATACGTCGGTACGCACATGCTGCGCGACCTCATCGACCGCGTGGACCAGCTCTACCTGGAGTTCGGGGCGCCCCGCCAGATCTTCGGGGACGAGCCCTTCAAGGTGGCCGAGTGGAGGAAGAAGGCGGTCCTCTCCAACCTCATCCTCACCCCATGCCCCTTCCGCCACCTGGGTACGGAGCGCTGCCGCGAGCTGCTCGTGCGCATGCGCGACTTCCTCACCGGCAAGGTGGACGTGCAGACCAACGCGGACGTAGAGTCCATCCTCACCGACGGTGGGCGTGTGCGGGGAGTCAAGATGGTGGATGGCAGGGAGTATCTTGCGGGCAGCGTGGTGGTGGCTCCCGGCAGGGAGGGGGCGGACTGGCTGGCGGACGAAATGGAGAGACTGGGGGTGAGCGTCCAGAACAACCAGGTGGACATCGGTCTCAGAGTGGAGGTCGCCGCGCCGGTGCTGGAGTCCATCACCGACGATCTCTACGAGCCCAAGCTCCATTATTTCACCCGCCGCTTCGAGGACCGTGTGCGGGTCTTCTGCATGAACCCCTGCGGGCAGGTGTGTGTGGAGCGCTATGGAGACGTGCTCACCGTCAACGGCCACTCCTACGCGGAGCAGCGCACGGATAATTCCAACTTCGCCTTGCTGGTGAGCACCACTTTCACCGAGCCCTTCAAGGAACCCATCGCTTACGGCAAATATATCGCCCGCCTGGCCAACCTCCTGGGGGAGGGCATACTCGTGCAGAGGCTGGGGGACCTGCTGGCCGGCCGCCGCTCCACACCGCGGCGCATCTCCCGCTCCACGGTGGTCCCCTCCCTGCCGGACGCAACACCGGGAGACCTCTCCTTCGCCCTGCCCTACCGCTATATCAGCGATATCCTGGAGATGCTGGAAGCCCTGGACAATCTCGCCCCGGGTCTCTATGCCCGCGATACCCTGCTCTACGGGGTGGAGGTGAAGTTCTACTCGTCCCGCCCCAGCCTGGGGTCGGATCTCCAGTCCGAGGTGGCGGGCCTCTATGCCATCGGGGACGGGGCGGGGATAACGCGGGGGCTGGTACAGGCCTCCGCGTCCGGCATCGTCGTCGCCCGCTCCATCCTAAGCAAGTAAAACATCCGTCTGAGCAATCCCGTCCGCAGGTTTGCATCGCGTAAGCGACAGCGGCATCCGAAGGATGACGCGGCGGTGTCCCAGCGCCTCCACATTTCCGAATGTGGAGGCCTGGCACGTGTACGTATCGGAAAAGAGGCGTAAGCGACAGCGGCATCCGAAGGATGACGCGGCGGTGTCAGTCGCCACGGCCTGGAACCCGGGGTCGGCCAGAGCTTCCATCTCCGCTGCCCCCAGCCCGGGGAACTACCCGGTTGAGCGGAGCGACTGCGCCGTATGGAGTGCCCAGGGACGGATAAGCTCCAGACCTGCCCGAGGACTATGGGGTTGGTCGCAGCGAGAGCGCGCAGGTATAGATGAGGTCTCTTCCTCCTATCCCTCGGGCTGCGCGCCGAGCGAGACCATTACCCCAAGGCTCGGGCCGGAATCGCAACAGGGCCGGTTAAAGGAGAGGAGCGAGACCGTTACCTGGAGGCCCCGGGCTTAAAGCATCATAGGAGCGAGGGCCAACCCCCGGTCCCGGGCCAACATCCGCGCACCAACGCTTAACAAGTGTTATAATTGTTCTTCGTGTGGGGCCGCGGATAAAAAAACACAAACGAAAGAAGTGGGAAAGGCATGCCCGGGATCGTGGTAGTCGGCACCCAGTGGGGTGACGAGGGAAAAGGCAAGATAATCGACCTGCTATCGGACGAGATGCAGGTAGTGGTGCGCTTCCAGGGCGGCAACAACGCCGGGCACACCATCATGTGCGACGGGCAGACCCTGAAGCTGCACCTCATCCCCTCGGGCATCCTCTACCCGCACATCGTCCCCGTTATCGGCAACGGCGTGGTCATCAACCCGGCGGTGCTCATCGAGGAGATGGATAACCTGGGAGCTATCGAGATAGACGCGGAGCGGCTGCGCATATCCTACAACGCCCACGTCATCCTGCCCTTCCACGAGAACCTGGACGGCCTGCAGGACGACAGCCGCGGCGAACGGAGCCTGGGTACAACGCGCCGCGGCATCGGGCCCACCTACGCGGACAAGGCAGCCCGCACCGGCATCCGCATGCAGGACATGCTGGACCCGGAAGCCTTCGCCGGCACCGTAAAGGAGGCGGTAGGGGAGAAAAACCGCCTCTTCAAGTGCTTCTACGACGCCGAGCCCCTGGACGCGGAGGAGATAGCCTCGAGGTACAGAGGGTATGCCGAGCGGCTGCGGCCGTGCCTGGCCGACACCTCCATCCTGGTGAAGAACGCGCTGCGTGAGGGGCGGAACGTCCTTTTCGAAGGTGCCCAGGGACTGATGCTGGACCTGGATCACGGCACCTATCCCTTCGTGACCTCCTCCAACACCGTGGCCGGCGCCGTCTGCACCGGGGCAGGCGTGGGACCCAGGGACATCGATGAGGTCATCGGGGTGACCAAGGCCTACGTCACCCGCGTGGGAGCCGGCCCCTTCCCCACCGAGCAGGGCAACGAAACCGGCCGCATCATGCAGGAGGTGGGCAAGGAGTTCGGCACCACCACCGGGCGCAAGAGGCGCTGCGGCTGGTTCGACCTGGTCATCCTGGGTTATGCGGTGCGCCTCAACACCCTTACGTCCCTGGCCGTGACCAAGCTGGACGTGCTGACGCAGTTCTCTACCCTGAAGGTATGCGTATCATACCGCCTCGATGGCCGGACTATAGAAGAGTTTCCCCAGGTCTGCGGCGATTTTGCATCCTGCGAACCGGTTTACGAAGAGCTTCCCGGTTGGAAAGAGGACATATCGGGAGCGAGGAAGCTGGAGGACCTCCCGGTGGAGGCCAGGGACTACCTCGATTTCATCTCACAGAGGGCCGGCGTTCCCATCAAGCTCATCTCGGTCGGGCCCGAGAGGCAGCAGACCATCCTCCTAGACGGAGGCGAGGAGCCCCTGAGCCAGGGCCGCCTCCTCTTCTACGACGACTTCCCGCTGTGAGGTTACCCCATCGTCGGTTGCTGAGCGAGAAGGAAGCTATTGAATACGATAGAGGGGTCGAATCGAAGAACGAAGATACGACCCCATCGTCCTCAGTAATCCGTTTAACAGACTGGGCAAATGGTTATACTTCACAAGGGCTATGAATAGCTGTCGGGTCCATCGCTTCACCAGGTTTCTGGTGCCTTTCGAAGGAGGAGGTATGCCATGAATTCTGGTTTCGATCAGCAATGCCATACATGGAGGGCTCTGCTCTGCGCGGCCGTGATCATCTTCATGGTGCTGCTCATGCTCACCCTGGCGGGGGAGAGGGCGCAGGCGGCTCCGGGGGATGTGGCGCTGGTCTCCGCGGACGCGGTAGGGACGCAGGGCAACGCCGCCAGCGAGGAGGATCCCGGCACCATCTCCGCCGATGGCAGGTACGTGGTCTTCTATTCCCTAGCTACCAACCTCGTGCCAGGAGGCACTACGAACCTCCAGGTCTTCCGTAAAGACATGGCGACAGGAGAGATCAGGCTGGTCTCCGCGGATGCGGCGGGAGTGCAGGGAAACGGCAACAGCCTGTTTCCCTCCATCTCCGCCAATGGCAGGTACGTGGCCTTCGATTCTCACGCCACCAACCTGGTCGTCCCGGCCACGGCCAACGAGCAGGTCTTCTGGAAGGACATGGTAACGGGAGAGATCAGGCTGGCCTCCGCGACTGCGGCAGGGGCGCCGGGGAACCACGACAGCGAGTTTCCCAACGTCTCCGCAGACGGCAGGTACGTGGCCTTCGATTCTCACGCCACCAACCTGGTCACCCCGGCTACCAACGGACTACAGGTCTTCCGCAAGGACATTATGACTGGAGAGATCAGGCTGGCCTCCTCGGACGCTGCCGGAACGCAGGGGAACGGTCTCAACGAGAGACCTTGTATCTCCTCCGACGGCAGGTACGTGGCCTTTTTTGCTTTCTCAACCAACCTGGTCACCCCGGCCACTTCATTCTGTGATGTCTTCTGCAAGGACCTAGCGACGGGAGAGATCAGGCTGGTATCCGCGGACGCGGCGGGAGTTGAGGGAAACAGCGCCAGCTCGTGGCCGTCCATCTCCGACGACGGCAGGTACGTGGCCTTTGAGTCTCAAGCTACCAACCTGGTGCCAGGAGGCACTACGGGTACCCAGATCTTCCGCAAGGACCTGGCGACGGGAGAGATCAGGCTGGCCTCCTCGGACGCTGCGGGGACACGGGGGAACGCTCTCAGTACGGAAGCCTCCATTACTGCCGACGGCAGATACGTGGCTTTCACTTCCCAAGCTACCAACCTGGTCACCCCGGCCACCATGGGTTACCAGGTCTTCCGTAAGGACCTGGCGACGGGGGAGGTCAATCTATGCTCGGCTGACGCCCTGGGGGCGCAGGGGAACGCTCTCAGTCAGGGGGCTTCGATCTCCTCCGATGGCAGGTACGTGGCCTTTGAGTCTACCTCCACCAACCTGCTCACCCCGGCTACCACATTACAGCAGGTCTTCCGCAAGGAGCTGCGTGCCCCCCACTGCTTCTACTTCGCCGAGGGCTACACCGGGGCGGGCTTCCAGGAGTACCTCTGCCTGGGCAACCCCTACGGGAATCGCAACAGCGTTGACGTGACCTACCTCTACAAGGACGGCACCACCAAGGAGGAGACCTACAACCTGCCCGGCAACTCCCGCTCCACCATAAACGTCAACGCCGCGGCGGGGGCGAACGCCGAGGTCTCCCTGAAGTGCGAGTCCGGCTCCCCCTTCATAGCGGAGAGACCCATGTACTTCGACTACCAGGGCAGATGGACGGGGGGCCACGACGCCGTGGGGGCCACCTCCACCTCCACCTCCTGGTACTTCGCGGAGGGCTACACCGGGGCGGGCTTCGACGAGTGGATATGCGTCTTGAACCCCGGGGACGTCCCCGCGGGCCTCACCTTCCGCTTCCAGACCCAGGAGGAGGGGGAGAAGGTGATAGAGGGCTTCTCAGTGGGGCCCCACACCCGCCAGACCTTCAAGGCCAACGACCTGCTTGCGGGAGGCTCCTACCAGACCTCGCTCAAGCTGGAGTCGGACCACCCGGTGGTGGCCGAGAGGCCCATGTACTTCGACTACTCCGGCACCGGGGGCTACAACTGGACCGGGGGGAGCTGCGTCATGGGGGCGCCCCTGCTGGCCTCCTCCTACTACTTCGCGGAGGGCACCACGCGGGCCGGCTTCGAGGAGTGGCTGACCATCCAGAACCCCAATCCCGCCACCATCAACGTGCACGCGGTCTACTACCTGGGGGCGGGGGCCCCGGTGGAGAGGGACTACCCCGTGCCCGCGGGCAGGCGCTCCACCGTGCTGGTGAACTCGGATTCTGTCGGGGTGGGGACGGAGAAGGACGTCTCGGTGCTTTTGACCTCCCCCTCCCCCTTCCTGGCGGAGCGGCCCACCTACTTCGACTACCAGGGCCTGGAGTCCTGGGGATGGACGGGGGGACACTGCGTCATCGGGGCAACCTCCCCCGCTTCCGAGTGGTTCTTCGCCGAGGGCTACACCGGGCAGTACTTCGAGGAGTGGCTGTGCATCCAGAACCCCAATGCGGCGGATGCCGCCATCACCATCACCTACTACCCCGAGGCGGGGGCGCCCATCGTGCGCAACCACAATGTGGCCGCCAACTCCCGTTTCACCGTGCCGGTGAACATAGACGCCGGGGATAATCTCTCCATCTCGGCCAAGCTCACCTCCACCCAGCCGGTGATAGTTGAGCGGCCCATGTACTTCAACTTCCAGGGGCAGTGGAACGGGGGCCACGACGTAGTGGGCTACGCTCCTTAGGCACACTTTGGGGTCAGACCTGGAACGTGCCCGGGACAAGGCGATGTCAGGCACAGGCGTGGTCTAACCCCGATACGTGCCTGGGACCAGGTGCTTTCAGGCACGGGCGTGGTTTGACCCCAATACGTGCCCGGCACACCTTGGGGTCGGGCCTTGGGGTAACGGTCTCGCTGCGCTGACACGCTCCGCTGCGACCGACCCCGTAATCCCGGGCTGGTGGGTTTGCAATAACGGGGCTACGAAAGGGAAGGTTTCATCGCCTCCCTTGCCATCGTCTACCCCCGTTTCTGGACTTTCGCCGTTGAGAAAACCCCTATCGACTTTCTCTTCGGAAAAAGTGGAGGCATTATTATCTTTCTGGCAGGATTGTCACTGCCGCCCATAAAATATAGAGATGTAGACGGGCGACCATAGGGAGGTTTTATGAAAATCCTGGTGGTGGGAGGAGGGGGCAGGGAACATGCCCTCACCTGGAAGATAGCGCAGTCTCCTCTGGTTGAAGGTATCTGGTGCGCGCCCGGGAACGCGGGCATGGCCGCCGTCGCCGAGTGCGTAAACATAGGCGCGGAGGATACGGGGGAACTGGCACGGTTCGCGGAGGAGAAGAGGATCGACCTGACCGTGGTAGGGCCCGAGGCCCCTCTGGTCGCGGGCATCGCCGACCTCTTCCAGGACAGGGGGCTCGCCGTGTTCGGCCCGACCCGCGAGGCCGCGCAGATGGAGGGGAGCAAGGATTTCGCCAAGCAACTCATGCTGGAGGCCGGTGTCCCTACCGGCAGGGCCGAGGTCTTCACCGACTACGAGGCAGCCGAGGCCTGCATATTGAACCGCAGCGCTCCCTACGTGGTCAAGGCCGACGGTCTCGCCGCGGGCAAGGGAGTGGTCATCGCCCAGGACGACCGCGCGGCCTACGCGGCCTTGAAGGCCTGCTTCCAGGACCGCTCCTTCGGCTCCGCCGGCGAGAAGGTGCTTATCGAGGAGTTTCTGGAGGGGCAGGAGGTGTCCATAATCTGTTTCGTGGACGGCGAGGACATCCTTCCCATGGCTCCCGCCCAGGATTACAAGCGCGTGGGCGACGGGGACACCGGTCCCAATACCGGCGGCATGGGCTCCTATTCGCCCGTACCGGTGCTCTCCACCGAGGGCTACCACCGCTGCGTCGAGGAGATCCTGCGGCCCACCGCCCGGGCCCTGGCAGCGCGCGGCATCCACTTCAAAGGCATACTCTACGCCGGCATTATCCTCACCGCCGGCGGACCCAAGGTGCTCGAGTACAACGTGCGCTTCGGCGATCCGGAGACCCAGGCGGTGCTGCCCCGCCTCGAGAGCGACATCGTCGAGGCCATGCTCGCGGTGGTGGAAGGCCGGCTTGCCGGGGCTAGCCTGAAGTGGAGCGACGATCCCTGCGTAACCGTGGTCGTCGCATCCGGAGGCTACCCGGCGAGCTATGCGAAAGGCTATCCCATCGGCGGGCTGGAGGAAGCAGGTGCCCTGAACGGGGTCACCGTCTTCCATGCCGGGACCCGCCCCGGGGAGGGCGGAGAGATTCTGACGGACGGGGGGAGGGTGCTCAACATCAGCGCCCTCGGCGCGGATTTCGCCGCAGCCCGCGACAGGGCCTACGAGGCGGCAGGCAAGATAGATTTCGAAGGCATCTACTATCGCAGGGATATCGCCCTGCGGACCCTGGAGGGGTGATGAAAATGGCCGAACCCATGGTCGCTTTGCTCATGGGATCTAAATCGGACCTGAAGAAGGTGACCCCTGCGGAGGAGATCCTGGCCGAACTGGGGGTGCGGGTCAAGACCGCCGTGATCTCCGCCCATCGCCAGCCGCAAAAGCTGAGGGAGTTCGTGGCCTCTGCCTGCGGGGAAGGCGTTGAGGTTATTATCGCGGCAGCGGGAAAGGCAGCCCACCTCCCCGGGGTGATAGCCTCCATGACCACCCTGCCCGTCATCGGTCTGCCCATATCCTCGCCGGATCTTGGGGGGATGGACGCGCTGCTCTCCATAGTCCAGATGCCGCGCGGGGTGCCCGTGGCCACGGTGGCCATAGACGGGTCCGAAAACGCCGCCCTTCTGGCGTGCGAGATCCTGGCCTTGAAATACGAAACGGTCGCGCGGGCACTGGCGGCTTATCGCGAGCGCCTGGCGGAGGGTTGAAAAGCCCCTGTTATCGCCCGGTCCTATGGGGCATAATATACTTGTGCCGGACGAGATGACTGGAAAAGGTTGGAAGAAATGATCTCGCGTTACACCCTGCCCGAAATGGCCGCCGTGTGGAGCGAGCGCAACAAGTTCCAGGCGTGGCTGGACATCGAGATCCTGGCCGTGGAAGCCAGGGCGGAACGGGGCGAGGTGCCGCGGGAAGCCCTGGCCGAGATCAGGTCAAAGGCGGCCTTCGATCCCGCGCGCATCGCCGAGATCGAGGAGACCGTCAACCACGACGTCATCGCCTTCCTCACCAACGTTGCCGAGAGCGTGGGGGAGAGCGCGCGTTACATCCACTATGGCATGACCTCCTCCGACGTCCTGGACACCGGACTGGCGCTGCAGATGCGCGAGGCCATGGACCTGATCATCGCCGAGGCCCGCGGCCTGGCCGTCCTCCTCAAGCAGAAGGCCGTGGAGTACAAGGACGTGATCGCGGTGGGGCGCACCCACGGCGTGCACGCGGAGCCCATGGTCTTCGGGCAGAAGTTCGCCCTGTGGGCTTTCGAGATGGCGCGCGACCTGGAGCGGCTGCGCCGCGCGCGCGCGATCATCGGCTGCGGCAAGCTCTCCGGCGCCGTCGGCACCTATGCCCACCTGGACCCGTGGATCGAGGCCTATGTCTGCGAGAGGTTGGGCCTCGAGCCCGCGGAGTCCTCCACCCAGATACTGCAGCGCGACCGCCACGCCGAGTACATGACGGCTATCGCTATCACCGGCTCCAGCCTGGAGAAGTTCGCCCTGGAGATAAGGGGGCTGCAGCGATCCGAGGTACTGGAGGCGGAGGAACCCTTCCGCAGCGGCCAGAAGGGCTCGAGCGCCATGCCGCACAAGCGGAATCCCATCCTGTGCGAGCGCATCTGCGGGCTGGCGAGGGTGCTGCGAGGTAATGCCCTGGCGGCCATGGAGGATATCGCCCTCTGGCACGAGCGCGACATCTCCCACTCCTCGGTAGAGCGGGTGATCGTCCCCGATTCCACCACCCTCCTCCACTACATGCTGGTGAAATTCCAGGGAATACTACGCGACCTGCAGGTATATCCCGAGAATATGCGGCGCAACCTGGAGCTCACCCGCAGCCTGGTCTTCTCGGAAGGGGTGCTGCTGGCCCTGGTGGACAAGGGGATTACGCGGGAAGACGCTTACGGCATGGTGCAGCGCAATGCCATGCAATCCTGGAGAACGCAAGAGGACTTCCGCGCCCTCCTCGCGGCCGACCCTGAGGTGGCGGCAAGCTTGAGCCGGGAGGAACTGGATGCCTGTTTCGATCTGCGGCACCACCTGAGAAATACCACCGAGGTTTTCGCCCGCCTGGACGGGCTGGAATTATAACGAGACGGGAGAGGAGAGGATGGAAAAAAAAGAGCTCATCTACGAAGGGAAGGCAAAGATGGTCTTCGCCACCGACGAGCCGGGGCAGGTCATCCACGAGTTCAAGGATGACGCCACCGCCTTCGACGGCAAGAAGCGGGGGACCATCGCCGGTAAGGGCCGGACCAATGCGCAGATGTCGGACATCATCTTCCGCTACCTGGAGAAGAAGGGCGTACACACCCACCACATCAGGCTCCTCTCCGATACCGAGATCGTTACCTGGTGGCTGGAGATGCTCAAGGTGGAGCTCATCGTGCGCAACTACGCGGCCGGCAGCCTGGCGAAACGGCTGGGATATGCCGAGAGGACGCAGATGAAGTCTCCCGTGGTGGAGTTCTATTACAAGAGTGATGAACTGGGGGACCCCATGCTCTCGCGGCAGCACATCCGCGAACTGGGGCTGGCCAGCGACGAACAGCTGGACGAGATGGCCGCCATCGCCCTGAGGGTAAACGACATCCTCACCCCCTACTTCGAGGCGCGCGGGCTTGTCCTGGCCGACTTCAAGCTGGAGTTCGGGTTGAGGGAGGGCAGGATCTACCTGGGGGACGAGTTCAGCCCCGACATATGCCGCCTCTGGGATGCCGGTACGGGCGAGATCATGGACAAGGATCGTTTCCGGCAGGACCTGGGACGGGTCGAGGAGACCTACGCCGAGGTGCTCAGGCGGGTGAAGGAGGAGGAAACAGGCTTGAGAATATCTATTTATGTATCCCCGAAGAAAGGCGTGCTCGACCCCGCCGGACAGGCCGCCCTGGGAGCGCTCAAGTCGCTGGGCTTCGGAGAGGTATCTGATGTGCAGATCGGCAAGTACATCATCCTGCGCCTGGAGGGTATCGAATCCGAGAAGGTAGGGGAGCGCGTGGAGGAGATGTGCGAAAGGCTGCTGGCCAACCCCATCATCGAGGATTACCGTATCGACGTAGAGGAGTAAGGATGCGGTGGTCGTGGGCGGACCCGCCTTATAAGAGGAGTGTAGCCAGATGAGATTCGGTGTGGTTGTGTTTCCCGGTTCCAACTGCGAGATGGATTGCTACTACGTCATCGACAAGGTGTTGAGGGAGGACGTTGATTACGTCTGGCACCAGCAAACCGACATGTCCGCTTACGACTGCCTCGTGCTCCCGGGAGGGTTCTCCTACGGGGACTACCTGCGTTGCGGGGCCATCGCCCGCTTCAGCCCGGTCATGGATACGGTGGCGGATTTCGCGCGCGGCGGAGGGCTGGTCATCGGCATATGCAACGGCTTCCAGATCCTGCTGGAGGCGGGCCTGCTCCCCGGGGCCATGTTACGCAACACCAGCCTCTCCTTTATCTGCCGTTTCATCAGCGTGCGGGTGGAGAACGCCGACTCGCCGTGGACGAATGCCGCGCGCCCCGGGCAGGTTCTGCGCATACCCATCGCCCACGGCGAAGGCAATTACACCGCCGATAAGGAGACCCACGACCGGCTGCTGAAAGAGGGGCGGGTCATCCTGCGCTACTGCGACGGGGATGGGAAGACCGGCGACACATCCAATCCCAACGGCTCCCTGGACGACATCGCCGGCATCTGCAACGAGGGCTTCAACGTCTTCGGACTCATGCCCCATCCCGAACGTGCCTCCGAGGATATCCTGGGCAGCACGGACGGGCTGCTTATCTGGGAGTCCGTCATGGCGCATCACCGGGGAAGAGGGTAGGGTTAGGATATGGCTGAACTTTACGAAGAACTCGGGCTGAGCGAGGACGAGTACCGGGATATAATCCGCCTCCTGGGCCGGGAGCCGAGCAAGGTGGAACTGGGTATGTACTCGCTGATGTGGAGCGAGCACTGCTCCTACAAGAGTTCGAAGATGGTGCTCTCACAGCTTCCCACCCGCGCCTCCTACGTGCTGCAGGGGCCGGGGGAGAACGCCGGCATCATCGATATCGGAGGCGGGCTGGCGGTCGCCTTCAAGATGGAATCCCACAACCATCCCAGCGCGGTGGAGCCGTACCAGGGAGCGGCCACGGGCATCGGGGGCATAGTGCGCGACATCTTCACCATGGGAGCGCGCCCCATAGCCTGCCTCGATCCCCTGCGCTTCGGAACCCTCGACAGCCCCCGCCAGCGTTATCTCTTCGGCGGCGTCATCGCCGGCATCGCCGGCTACGGCAACTGCCTGGGCATCCCCACCGTCGGAGGGGATATATACTTCGACGAGTGTTACGACGGAAACATCCTGGTCAACGTGATGTGCATCGGTATCATGCCCAAGGAGAATTTCATCAGGGGGCAGGCCACCGGCGTGGGCAATGCGGTGGTGCTCATGGGCAACCGCACCGGCAGGGACGGCATCGGCGGTGCATCCATCCTGGCTTCCCAGGAGTTCGACGAGACCAGCCAGGAGAAACGCCCCAGCGTACAGGTGGGCGACCCCTTTACCGAGAAGCTGCTCATCGAGGCCTGCCTGGAGCTCCTGGAGAAAGATCTCCTGGTGGGGCTGCAGGATCTGGGCGCGGCGGGCATCTCCTGCGCCTGCTCGGAAACGGCGGCTCGCGGCGGGGTGGGGATGAAGATCGACCTGGAGCATGTACCCCTGCGGGAGGAGATGGACCCCTTCGAGATCATGATCTCGGAGTCCCAGGAGCGCATGCTGGCCATCGCCGAGCCGCAAAAGCTGGACGATGTCCTGGGCATCTGCGGGAAGTGGGGTCTGAACGCCGTGGTCATCGGCGAGGTGACGGAGGGGGATACCCTCGAGATCAAGTGGTTCGGCGAGAAGGTGGTTGAGGTGCCGGCATCCTCCCTGGCCAGCGGCCCGGTCTACGACCGCCCCGCCGAGAAGCCCGCCTACATCGACGAGGTGCAGTCCGCGGACCTCGCCGCCACAGGCCATCCCTCCGACCTCAACCGGGTGCTCCTGGACCTGGTGGGCGGGCCCAATCTCTGCGACAAGAGGATGGTCTACGAGCAGTACGATCACATGGTGCAGCTCAACACCGTTGTCTATCCCGGTTCCGACGCGGCCGTCCTGCGGGTCAAGGGCACAAGCAAAGCCCTGGCCGTTTCGGTCGATGGCAACTCCCGCTACGTCTACCTCAACCCCTATACCGGAACCCAGATAGCCGTGGCCGAGGCGGCGCGCAACGTGGTCGCCGCGGGAGGCGTGCCCATGGCCCTCACCAACTGCCTCAACTTCGGCAACCCGGAGCGGCCGGACATATTCTGGCAGTTCAAGGAGTCGGTGCGAGGCCTGGCCGATGCAGCACGGCACCTGGAGCTGCCCGTGGTGAGCGGCAACGTCAGCTTCTACAACGAGTCTTTCGGGACGGCCATCTACCCCACCCCGGTGGTGGGGATGGTCGGCCTTATCGGTAACCTGGCCCACCGGCGCACCATCGCCTTCCCCGCGGAGGGCCTGCTGGTGGTGATGCTGGGCGATACCGGAGATGAGCTGGGGGGATCGGAATACCTCAAGCTGATTCACGGCATAGTGGCAGGCCGCCCTCCCGCAATCGACCTGCGTATGGAGAAAGGTGTCCAGACCACCTGTATCGAGGGCATCAGAAGGGGCATCATCCTCTCCGCCCACGATTGTTCGGAGGGAGGGGCGGCCGTCGCCCTCCTGGAGTGTAGTTGCGGAGGCATAGGAGCGAGCCTGGAGGTAGAAACCGCCCTGGCGCCGCTAAGCTGGTTGTTCAGCGAAAGCCAGTCCCGTTTCGTGGTGACCATCCGGGAGGATGAACTCGAGGCGCTGCGCAGCCTGGCGAATACACGCAAGGTGCCGGTGTACGTGCTGGGGCGCACCGGCGGGGATCGGCTCAGCGTGAACGATTGGATCGATCTCTCGCTGGTGGAGATGCGCTCGAGCAGGGAGAAGGCACTCGAGGAATTATTACAAGGATAGACGGGATACGGGCCACGCGCGGTAATAAGACTAGAGGTGAAAACGGCACATGAGTTTCGAGATCAACGAATCCTGCGGCGTGTTCGGGATCTATACCCGCGAAGACGACGTGGCGAAACTGACCTACTACGCCCTTTACGCCCTGCAGCACCGCGGGCAGGAGAGCGCGGGCATCGCCGTGTCCGACGGCAGGGAGACGCTGATGCTCAAGGATATGGGCATGGTGTCGCAGGTGTTCAGCGAAAGGGACCTCAACAACCTCAAGGGGCACCTGGCCATCGGCCATGTAAGGTATTCCACCACGGGCTCTACCTACTGGGAGAACGCCCAGCCGGTGCAGGTGCCGCGGCGGGGCGGCTCGGTGTTCGTGGCCCATAACGGCAACCTCATCAATACCGTGGAGCTGCGAGATGAACTCAAGGCGGAGGGAGTCCGTTTCCGTTCCACCTCGGATACGGAGGTCATAGCGGTGATGCTGGCGCGCTCGCGGGAGCCGGACATCGTGGACGCCGTGAAGGAGGTGCTGCCCCGCCTCACCGGTGCCTATTCGCTGGTCATTATGACCGAGGATACGCTGATCGGAATGAGGGATCCCCATGGTATCAGGCCGCTCTGCGCCGGCAGGTACATGGACGGTTTCGCCATATCCAGCGAGAGCGCGGGTCTGGACATCATCGGCGCCGAATATCTGAGGGAAGTGGAGCCGGGGGAGATGGCCGTCATCGACGATGACGGCCTGAGGGTCGAGGTGGCCCAGGAAGCGCGCAAACCGTCCCTGTGTATCTTCGAGTTTATCTATTTCGCCCGGCCGGATTCCATCATGTACGACACCTACCTCTATCACGCCCGCAAGCATATGGGTATGAGCCTGGCCGACGAAGCGCCGGTGGAGGCCGACGTGGTCATGCCCATCCCCGACACGGGCGTGCCGGCGGCCATCGGGTACTCACAGGCCTCGGGCGTGGCTTTCGGCGAGGGTCTGATCAAGAACCGCTATATCGGCCGGACCTTTATCCAGCCCACCCAGGCCATCCGCCAGCTCGGCGTGCGCCTGAAGCTCAACCCCCTCGTTCGCGATATCAACGGCAAGCGACTGGTGGTGGTGGACGATTCCATCGTGCGCGGCAACACCACCAAGGAGATAGTCAAGATGCTCAGGGATGCGGGAGCCCGAGAGGTGCATATGCGCATCAGTTCGCCCCCGGACATGTACCCCTGTTTCTACGGCATAGACACCGCCATCCGCAAGGAACTCATTGCTTCCTCCCGCAAGGTTGAAGACATACGTCGCTTCATCGGGGCCGATACCCTGCATTATCTGAGTATGGATAGCCTGGTTAAGGCCACACGCCGGCCCAAAGAGGATTTCTGCACGGCCTGTTTCGATGGAGAATACCCCGTCCCCGTCCCCGACGACGTCATGATGACCAAGTGCAGGTTGGAAGACGGGAAGGTGAGGGTACAATAGACCCCGGAAGCGCATGCAGGCCGCGATATCCCGCTTATCACGGGCGCTGCCGCGCGGGTGCGGGGAAACGCGATATACGATATGGAGACGAAAGGCAGGGTCAGATTGGAAAGGGAAGGCGTTAACGGAAACTCCTGCAGGCCGATGACCTATTCCGACGCGGGTGTGGACATAGAGGCCGGCAACAAGGCGGTGGAACTGATCCGGGAGGAGGTGGCCTCCACTTTCCGGCCCGAGGTGCTCTCCGAGCTCGGAGGGTTCGGCGCCCTCTTCTCGGGCAAGCTCGAGGGTTATGCCGATCCCGTGCTGGTGTCCTCGGTGGACGGGGTGGGGACCAAGCTCAAGGTGGCGCAGATGCTGGACCGGCACGATACCATCGGCATCGATCTTGTCGCCATGTGCGTCGACGACATCGTCACCTGCGGGGCCGAACCCCTCTTTCTCCTGGATTACCTGGCCATGGGCAAGATCGACCCCCTCAAGGTTAAGGATATCGTCTCCGGCATCGCGCGGGGCTGCCGGCGCTGCGGGTGCGCGCTTATCGGCGGCGAGACGGCGGAGCACCCCGGCGTGATGGAGGAAGACGACTATGACCTGGCCGGCTTCGCCGTCGGGGTCGTGGACAGAGGCAGGATCATAGACGGGTCGAACATAGTGCCCGGCGACGTCATCATAGGGATGATGAGCACCGGCCTTCATTCCAACGGCTACTCGCTGGCGCGCAAGGTCTTCTTCGAGCTCAACGATTTCGACCCCGGCGACCGCCTGCGGGGGCTTTCAGCTACCCTGGGCGACGAGCTCCTGACCCCTACCGAGATCTACGCTCCCGGCGTCCTGCGCCTGAGGCGGGAGGTGGAGGTGAAGGGTGTGGTCCACGTCACCGGCGGCGGGCTCATCGAGAACGTACCGCGCATCCTTCCGGGCGGCGTCGACGCCACCATAGACATGACCGGCTGGCATCCGCCCAGCATCTTCAAGATCATCAAGGACATGGGGAAGGTCGACGAGGTCGAGATGTTCAAGGCGTTCAACATGGGCATAGGTATGGCGGTTATCGTGGACATCGGCGATTTTCGCCAGGCCACGCACGTGCTGGGCCTGGCGAACTACCGCTGTGCCCGCATCGGTGAGATGCACGAGGGCACGGGCGGCATCTGCATCACCGGCTGAGAGCGGCGAAAGGGGGTAGGGGATTGAGCGAGCCCTGCCGTTTGGGCATTCTCGTATCGGGCAGCGGCACCAATATGGAGAACATCGCCGTGGAGATAGAGGAAGGCGGCCTGCGGGCGCGTATCGTGGTGGTCATCAGCGACGTGGAGGACGCCTACGCATTGGTGCGTGCGGGCCGGCACGGCATCCATAGCGTCTTCGTGGATCCCGATGCGTTTCCCGACCGCTCCGCCTACGACCGGGAGCTCGCGCGTATCCTCGAGGAGAACGGCGTCGACCTCGTAGTGCTGGCGGGATACATGCGCCTGGTGGGGCCCGGGTTCGTGGAGGCCTTCCGCAACCGCATCGTCAACATACACCCCGCTCTGCTGCCCGCTTTCCCCGGCACCTCGGGAGTGGCGGATGCCCTTGACTACGGGGTAAAGGTAACCGGGGTCACCGTACACTTCGTCGACGAGGGCCTGGATACCGGCCCGATAATACTGCAGGACGCCGTTCCCGTCCTTCCCGGGGATGACGGGGAGAGTTTGCACCAGCGCATCCACGAGGTGGAATATCGCCTCTATCCGCGGGCCATCCGCTATTTCTGCGAGGGGCGCCTGCGCGTGGAGGGAAGGCGCGTGCATATCGATGAGGAAGGTGTTTGATGCCGCCCGGCGGCCTTGGCGAACAGAGCACAGCATGCTGAATGCCTGAGGAGGGATAATCTATGGCCAGGATCGAGAGAGCGCTGTTGAGCGTGTCCAACAAGGCCGGGATCATAGGCCTGGCGAAGGAGCTCAAGGAGATGGGCATCGAGATAATCTCCACCGGGGGCACGGAGGCGAAACTGCGCGAGGAGGGTATCGATGTCATCCCCATTTCCGAGGTCACCGGGTTCCCCGAGATGATGGACGGCAGGGTGAAAACCCTGCACCCCCATATCCATGCCGCCCTCCTGGCGGACCGCGGCAACGCCGGGCACATGGAGGAGATCGCGCAGAAGGGCATCAAGCCCATCGACCTGGTTGTCGTCAACCTCTACCCTTTCGCGGAGACCATCGCGCGCCCTGAGACCACCCTGGAGGATGCGGTGGAGCAGATCGACATCGGCGGTGTCACCCTCATCCGCGCGGCGGCGAAGAACTTCTCCGGCGTAGCCGTGGTCACCAATCCCAAGCGGTATTCCTCTATCCTGCTGGAGATGCGGCGGGGTGGTGGCGACCTTTCTCTTGAGACGCGGCGCTCGCTCGCCGCCGAGGGCTTTCGCCATACCGCCAATTACGACGCGGCCATCTATGCGTATCTCTCCAAGGCGTTCGAGGAGTTCCCGGAGACGTTGAGCCTGGTGCTCAAGAAGAAGGCCGAGCTGCGTTACGGGGAGAACCCCCACCAGAAGGGAGCCCTGTACCAGGAGATCGGAGCTCCCTCCACCTCCCTGGTCCTCGCCGAGCAGTGGCATGGCAAGGAGCTTTCCTTCAACAACGTCCTGGATGCCGATGCGGCCTGGTCCCTGGTGAAGGAGTTCCCGCTTCCCGCGGTGGTGATGATCAAGCACAACAACCCCTGCGGCGTAGCCATGGCCGAGAAGCTGTCCGTGGCATGGCAGAGCGCCTACGCGTGCGACGAGGTCAGTGCCTTCGGCAGCGTGATGGCCTTCAACCGGCCTATCGACGAGGAGACGGCTGAGCTGATCAACTCCATCTTCGTGGAGGTGGTCATCGCCCCCGAGTATGCGGAACCGGCGCGCAAGTTGCTGCAGAACAAGGAGGATATGCGCCTGCTGAGCCTGCCCCTGGAGAGAGAGGTCTATTCGACGCTCAAAGACCTCAAGCGCGTGGACGGAGGCATCCTGGTACAGGACTATGATGCCGGCGAGGACGATCTCAGCCAGGTCGGATTCGTAGGTGACCGCAAGCCGAGAGACGAGCAATGGGAGGAGTTGGTCTTCGCCTGGAAGGTCGCCAAGCACACGCGCTCCAACGCCATCGTTCTCGCCAGGGACAGGGCGACGGTGGGGATAGGCGCAGGTCAGATGAACCGTCTCGACTCCGCTTACCTGGCTTTGCGCACGGCGGGGGACAAGGCGAAAGGCTCGGTGTGTGCGAGCGACGCTTTCTTTCCTTTCCCGGACTCGGTGATCATGATGGCGGATGCGGGTGTGGAGGCCTTCATCCAGCCGGGGGGGTCCATGCGGGACGAGGAGACGTTCAAGGTGATCAACGAGCGCGGATTGGTGATGGTGCTTACCGGCAGGCGCCACTTCCGTCACTAGGAACGTGTCATTGTGAGCGCAAGCGAAGCAATCTTCAAGTGCCTGGATCGTTCTGCGGGCTTGCAGGGATATTCGAACCACGCGAAGGCGTCTCTTAGATTGCAGGATGCTGCGATGAACCGATGGCAAGTGTAAATGGGCGCTCGATACTGTAACATTGCCTTATGAACAAGTTCTTTCTGGTAGTACGCATCATCGTCCTGGTGGCCCTGCTTTTCCTGCTGGCCGCCGTATTCTGGGGTTTGGCTAATCGCGAGAGCACCCAGGCCTCGAACGGCACGGTGGAGACGTACGAACAATACCAGAGGTCCAAGCCGGCTGGATATACATCCATCCTGCTCATCGCCCTGGTAGTCCTGGGCATCATAGTGGTGTTGGCGTCCATATTCTTCGAATACCACCAGGTGCGAAAAGGGGTTTCGCAATCGGCTTCCCGCGCTCCGCTGGAGGATGGGCGTAAGCGAGAGGACATACACAAGAGAGAATGGCAATAGGAGTTTAGGGGAGTTTAGGGGTCAGGTCTTTCATTTTGCATACTACGGTATGTTCTATCTCTGCGGACTTCAGGTACTTGAGTATGCAAAATGAAAGACCTGACCCCTAGGGGTAACGGGAGGTAGACCATGAAAACGGTTACGGTGCCCGACCTTCTGTGGTACGGCAATCAGCCGGCGGAGTTGAGTTTTCCCGAGCGCTGGGAGGTGGAGGTGCTGGAGCCGCGGGGCTTCAAGAAGCCTGCCCTGGACGCGGAGGGGATAACCCGGGCTTTCGAGAACCCCATCGGGTCGCCCACCCTCGGAGAACTGGCGAGCGATGCCCGCGAGGTGGCGATAGTCTTCGACGACATCACCCGCCCCACCCCGGTAAAGACCGTTCTTCCCTGGGTGCTCGGGGCGCTCGAGGAAGCGGGCATCCCCGCTGCCAACGTGCGTTTCATCCCCGCCCTGGGCATGCACGGGGCCATGAACAACATCGATTTCCGCAAGAAGCTGGGCGACGACGTGGTGGAGAGGTATCCCGTCTACAACCACAACCCCTACGAGAACTGCGCATACCTCGGCGAGAGCCCCAGCGGCGTGCCCGTCTATATCAACCGCGAATTCGACTTCTGCGACCTGCGCATAGGTATCGGCTGCATAACCCCCCACGTGCACGTCGGTTTCGGCGGGGGCGGCAAGATCGTCCTCCCCGGCATCAGCGGCGTACAGACCATCAAGGCCTTCCACCGCGAGGTGGCGCTGCGGGGCCCCGAGACCATGGGCCTGGGCAAGACCGAGGGCAACGTGATGTACAAAGAGATCGCCGAAGTGGTGAGGATGTCGGGCCTGCAGGTGAAGATCGACGCGCTCATCAACGACCGCGGCGAGATCACCGACCTCTTCGTGGGGGACCCCCTCGAGGAATACGCGCTGGGCGTGGAGGCCGCGCGGACGCACTACGGCACCCCTGCCAGCCCCGGCAAGGACATCGTTGTGGCCAACGCCTACGCCAAGTACAACGAGATGGCCATCTGCATGCTCATGTCCATGCTCAGCGTGAACTTTTCCCGGGGGGTGGTCGTGCTCGTGGTGAACAGCCCGGAGGGCCAGGTATGCCACTACCTCATCCGCAGCTTCGGCAAGGAATACGGCGGCGAATACTACATGAGGATGGGGCCTCCGCTCGAGGGCCTCAAGCTCATTGTCTGTTCCCGCTACCCCGACAGGACCATGTGCGACCTCTTCGCCCCCGCGGAGTGCGTGGCCACGACCCGCGACTGGGACGAGACCCTGGCGCTCCTGGAGGAGGAGTTCCCCGCCGAGGCCTCGGTTGCGGTCATCCCCGACGGCACCATGCAATACTTCACTTAGGGCTAGAGCTGAAGAACCGCGTATCAAAACGAGGTAGCATAACCGCTATCCACAAAAGCGGGTGGAGAAAAAGGAGGATCGGACCTGACCTCCCTATGCCTGCAACGGCTAAAAGGAGTGGGAGGAAAGGAAGTAAGATGTCGCTCAGATCCCCATGTACATATGCCGGGTATATGGCTCAGGCATAAGATCAGGCTCGACCCCTATGCCTGACTTCTCGCAGAAGAACCTTTATTTCCAACCGCCCGTGGGCAGAATAACTATCGTGAGGTAGCGAATCATGGTGGAAGATAGAGGAGTGATAGCGATATGGACAGGGAAATGATGGTACAGGTGGTGGAGAAGGGTTGCCCCTTCGCCCAGAGGACCCAGATGAAGCTGCGGGAGATAGACGAGGGCGGGGGGCGCATCACCATGGTCATGCAGGACGACCCCGTCAACCTGAACGCCTTCGGGCTGGTGCACGCGGGCGCCATGTGCGGCCTGGCGGAGACGGCGGGTGGTATGGCCATATTCAGGTACCTGGACCCGCGCGAAACGATCGTCCTAAACACCGTATTCAACATCCGCTTCACCCATCCCCCCAAAGGAGAGCTGAGATGCACAGCGAGGGTGGTGGAGGAAGAGGCGGCGGCCCTGATCGAGGAGTTCCGCAAAGAGGGCAAGGCGGACAAGGCCATGGATCTGAAGATCGTGGATTCCTCGGGGAAGATGGTGGCACAAGCCCAGGCCACCTTCCGCCTCATCCCTACACCGCAGGAGTACAAGAAATACTTCGGCGGATAATCCATGGAACATGCGCGTTGAGGATGGAATAGCGGGGTTCGCTCATCATTACCGCGCTGCCGTCAGCCGGAGATACCCCTGTTTATAGCGTCCATCGCCTTGGTGGAAGTGCTCGCGAGATCCACGGACCATGCGTTCATGTAGCCGCGGCGGTGGATGAAGATCAGGCCTTCCAAGAGACCCCAGAGGAAGAAGGCGACTTCCTTGCTGTCTCCCCCTGTAATCTCCCCGGCCTCCATTCCTTCCCGGACCACTGTCTCCAGCCTTGCGATAGCGGCGTCGCTCTTCTGCGTTATCCTGGTCTCGAGCTCCCGGGAAAGGCCGATCTGTTTGAAGCCCATGCCCACGAAACTGAGCACATCGTAGTAACTGCCGTACTCGGCATAGAATGTGAGATATGATCTGCCAATCGCCTCGAGTCGGGCCTGGGAATCTTTTTTCTCCTGCAGGGCTTCTTCGATGAGGCGGTTCAAGATGTCCAGACCTTCCTCGCACAGGGTGGCGTAGATCTCGTCCTTGTTCTGGAAATAGAGATAGAGGGTCCCGATGGCCACCTCCGCGCCCTCAGCTATCTCTTCCATCCTGACTTCGAAATAGCTCTTCCGCATGCAAAGCTCTCGCGCGACATCCAGGATCTGCTGGCGACGCTGTTCCTTCTCCCTCTTTCTCCTCTCCTTTACTCCCATATACATCTCCCATCAGGGTCTACCGCTCGTCGTTACCAACTTGCGGCTTCAGCGCGAGAGTCCCTACATGGCAACTCAGCTCACCTCACCTATACCTCGATCGGAGATCAAGGTTTCGCCGGATCGCGGGTAGAGCAAGGTCAGTAGACGCTCCCCACAGAATACTATATCAGCACATCTTCGAGCGGTCGCCTCAGTGAGCGCGGTCTCGGTTCCGCGTATCCGATCCTCAGCAGCAGCATCGGTTGTGAGTCCCCCAGCTCAATGTGCTCGCGGAGCTTTCTTCTTACCTCCAGCACTTCACACGGCATGTTGACGTGTGCCTGGCTTATACCGAGCGATGTCGCGGTCAACGCCGTGCGCTCGAAGGCACGCCCAACGTCCACCCAGCAGCTCTTCTCGTCTCTTTCCGCCGCAAACAACATCAGTGCTGAAGAACTACGAATCAGCTTCTCCGACTGTTTTGCCTGGCTCCCGGGAGTAACGAGGTACCGCATGATCATCCTGCCCATCCACGAGGGAATCCAGGGCAAGCCCATGGCAGCGGAAGTCAGGCCGTCCATGCTCCGATCCGCGTCCTTACGACTGAAGCGTATCCACGAGACCAGTTCTTCCACGAAAGCCTTGTCGTTGAACTGCTTCAGGTTGCCTTCCTTCACGAAATCGATGAGGGGTTCGATCTCCCCCGGCTTCGTAAAGAGCATGAACCTGACGCCAGGGCGCTCCGCGGCCTCTGCCAGCTTCTGCAAGTCTCCGTCGGGTATCGGCCGGCCATCATATCTGCCCCTGTTTGACTGCCGTTTGGGTATGGCTTCGAAGAGCTTCTCGTCCTCGTGTCGATCCGTCTTCTTGAAGCGGGCAAGAAGGCGCTCCTCCTCTGAGGGCGGGAAGTACTCGGCCTCCGCTTCAAACCCGAAGTGCTCCGTAGCGATCATCATGTTCTCGAGGGCACAACCCAGGCTGATGTACAGGGCGTGATCATCGGGATCGACGACCGGCAGTCTTCTGGTAAAGTCTGGTAAAATAGCGATACGGTCTTCCCCGATCCCGAATCTCCACGGTTGGGTGTTGTGGCCTGAAGGTGCAAGCGTTGCGTAATGGACCATTTCCCGGAACCAATCTAGGCTCGATCCATTAAGTCTCTCGGTCATGCTGTCCGGCCCCCCTCCATATACTCGGCACACATACGACCCTCGAACGGTACGGCTCGAAGAGCCAGGTCTCCCACCATGAGAGCCTTGAGTAACCCATCTTCTATCCTTCACCGTAACCTATTATTGCACGCCCCGGGAGCTTTTCCTGACCTTCCAGATACAATGCTCGGCCCCTTCGGCGAGGGTCTGCTCGCAGGAGATCTCCAGGCCGTACTCGTTCCCGATTCCCTCCTGCATGGCGGCCATGACCAGCCTGCAGGTTCCGCCATCGTCCGAAAAAGCGTATGACCAGGGGCAGCTGGTCACCTTCCTTACCACCTCATCCGGAGTCACCGAGAGAAGTTTCCCCGCGGGCTCGCAGCCGATGAGATCCTCCGTGAGCATCATGGCCGTAGCCACTCCCTCGGGATCGCGGGTCAGGCCGTAGGCGTCCATCACCGGCTCCAGCTCCCGCATGTATCCCCCCATGGCCGTAACGATTCTCTCGCGCACCTCTTCATCGCCGTCTCTGTACAGGTTGTAGAGAACCCTGTATCCGCCACCCGCCATGATCACCAGGTACATCCTCTTCTCTTCCTCGCAAAGCTCTATGCTCATATCATCGCTCCCTTTTCGATTATCTCGCCCGCGAGGGATGCGCGCAGGCCGGGATGGAGAACCTCACCGTGCGCGATGTTCAGCCCCTCGCGCAGGCAAGGGTCATCATGCAGCGCGGGCTCCACCCCTTTATCCGCCAAGGCCATTATGTAAGGCAGGGTACGGCTGGAGAGGGCGAGGCTGGAGCTGCGGGGTACCGCCGCGGGGAGGTTCGTAATGCAGCAGTGGACCACCCCGGATTCCAGGTAGGATGGAGCGGCATGAGTGGTGGGCCGGGAGGTCTCGGAGACGCCTCCCTGATCGATGGAGATGTCCACCAGGACCCCCCCGGGGGGCATTCCGGCCAGCATATCCCTGGTTATCAGGCGCGGCGCACAGCGGCCGGGGATCAGTACCGCCCCGATGACGAGGTCCGAGGACGTGAGCGACTCCTCAATGGTCTCGCTGGTGGAGAGTAAGGTCGTGATGCCGTTCCCGAAGATGTCCCGCAGGTATTGCAGGCGTTCCGGGGATACGTCCAGCACGGTTATCCTGCCCCCCATACCGGAAGCGACCCTGCATGCGTTGACGCCCGCCACGCCTCCGCCCAGCACGGTGACGCTTGCCGGGGGCGCGCCGCTCAGACCGGGAATGAGTACGCCCTTCCCCCCGGCGTGTGTCTCCAGGAGCCATGCGCCTTTCTGAACAGCCAGGCACCCGGCCACTTCGCTCATGGGAGCCAGCAACGGGAGTCTTCCGCCCCTACCGACGGTCTCGTAAGCGATGGCCGTGGCGCCGCTCTTCAGCAGTGCCGCCGTGAGTTGGGGGGCTGCAGCGAGGTGCAGGAAGGTGAATATGGTGAGTCCCTTGCGCAGGTAGGCGAACTCCCGCGGTGCGGGCTCCTTCACCTTGACCACCATATCCGCATCACGCCAGACCTCAGCGGCCTCATCCACGAGCAGCGCCCCGGCCCGCATGTACTCATCGTCACGGAAACCACACCCCTCGCCGGCGCCCGTCTCGACCAGTACGCGGTGCCCGTGCATGGCAAGGGCGTTTACCGCCTGAGGGGTGATCCCCACCCGGTATTCTCCCTCCTTGACCTCCCGGGGCAGCCCGACGATCATGCTTCCACGTCCCAGGCTGGCGCTTGCGTCATTTCGCTACCCACATGTCCTGGGGCATTCCCCCGGTGAGCAGCTCCAGGCCGTCATCCTTCACGAGGTAGATGTCCTCGATCATGTAACCCAGTTCCATGAGGGCGGGGATGTCGTAGCAGCCCATCTCGACACAGAGAACCATGCCCGGCTGGATGACCGTGAAGTCGTCATCGGAGAGCCAGGGATACTCGTGATTGCCCAGGCCTATGCCGTGTCCCACGAAGTCGATGGGCTCGCTCTGCATCCATTCCTGCGCGATGATGGCGCGGTGCGCCAGGTCCCAGACGTCACAGGCGCGCATGCCCGGCTTGATGTTGTCGATGGTCAACCGGTACGCTTCCAGCGTCATCTTCACCAGGTCCTTCTGGCGTTGGGGCGGCTCCCCGATGTGGAAGATGCGCTGGAAGTCGGTCCAGTATCCCTGCATGGTGGGGCCGCAGTCATAGAATCCGGTATCTCCCTCCTTAAGCACCCTGTCCGCCTGGGGGGAGACGTAGCGCCAGCCGGCTATACCCTGTTCGGATGGCGAGGAGAAGAACACGAAGCTCATGGTCACCGGGCAGTCGAACATATCCTCATCCATCCATCTCTGCCACATGGCCCTCTGGATATCGCGTTCCGTAGCCCCAGGCTTGATCGCCTCGAAGCCGGTCCTGACGCAGCGGGTGGCGCGGTCGCACAGATCGCGTATGAGGGCGATCTCCCATTCCGTCTTGATCATGCGGCAGCCCCAGATGACCGGATCCGCGGCGACGCGGGTAGCCGTGGCAAGCTCGGAATGAAACGAATCGAGCTCATCCAGCGCCACGTTCAACGCGAAGCTGTCGCCCCTTTCCCAGCCGAGGACGCCCCCCGCGAGCCCGAGGTCGCGCAACGTGTTCACCAGGCATTCCTGGAAAGTGACGGGGAGCCACCACACCTTGATGCGGCACCACGTGCGCACGTCCTTCACGTGGGTGGTCTGGCGCGCGTTGTTGTTGAAGACGTTCTCCACGATGAGTACGGTTTCGCCCTCGCGTGGCAGGATGGCGCAGTACCTCCAGCGGTGGGTCTCCATGAGACACGGATCGCGGAATCCCGTGAAGTAGTACACGTTGGCGGGAGCGAAGAGGATCATGGCATCCATTCCCCGTTCCTCCATCAGCTCCCTCGCCCTTGCGTTGCGCAGCTCGAACTCGGCTTTGGGAATGGTCGGATAGGGCGCCTCGGATGCCTGTTCCCCCCAGTCGACTTCGGTTATGAACTCGGTCATACAGATCCCTCCTTACGTTACATGCCGCGTATAGAGCCGAAACGCAGCAGATCGTCTTCCCGCCGGAACTGTTTTTTGCGCTCTTGCCTATCACCCCCAATTGCAGTAGAGAAGGGCCATCTCAGGTATAATGAGCGATATTCATAATATGAACCTCACTCATTCTACAACGCGCGGAGCCCCCTGTCAAACGGAGTATGCAGGGAAAACGAGCCCTGGGGATTGCTATCGTTCATGCAGCAGCTCTTCTCCGAGAAGTCAGGCACATGGGCCTACCATGACACCTTATGGTGGAATTGCAGGCGCGGCAAAGGCCCCAATATGGAGGTTGCGGAGATGTGGCTCCTGCGGTCCGCAGGTCGACCAGGTGACGAACCGACAGGCTTGATGTGACGCCCCCGCCATTCTTTCTACCGCGCTTCTCGGAGAAGGAGCGCGGGTGATGCCGCTCAGCGTGAACCACACAGGCAGTCCTGCAAATAGCCCTTGCGGCCTGGTTGTCTCACCCGGCCCTTATGCTACGGATATCCGTTATGCGGTCTCGTCTTCCTGCTGCGCCACCTGGCCTCTTGCGCGGGGGCCGGTCTCCTTGATCGCGGTGATGACCACTGTCACTGCGACCACTCCCAGGGCAATGAGAAAGAGAATGGCCCAGCGATAATCGGGTACACCCGCCGCCGTCTCCGTCTTGAACACCTCCATGAGGGCCGGGATGACGACGGAGCCGATGCTTCCGATGGCCATGAGTGTGCCTACCGCCGCCCCCGCCAGCCTGGGTCCTATCTCCTCCATCTCGCCGGCGATGGTGAAAGTCACCGGGAGGGCGGGGAGGAGGAAGAAGCCCAGCAGGACCGCGGAGATTATATCCAGTGGTTTGCTGCCCATGAAGCCGATGAAGAACATCATGGGGATGGGTATCAGGCCCGCCAGGATCAGGAAGGGCTTGCGCAAGCCGATCTTCTCCGAGACGCCGGGGATTATCGCTGCCCCCACGATGCCACCGATAGTGATACCCATGGCCACAAATGAGGCGAAATCCTTGTCCAGCCCTCCATGGAAGGTGATGATCTTCTCCATGGTCACGATGAGGCCCATGTATATGCCGTAGCCTAACAGCGATACCACGCACAGAGCTCGGAAGACACGCGAGCGCATGAAACGCCTCAACGCTTCGAGGGTTCCCAGCTTGACCTCTTCCGGCAACAAACCGGAGGGTGTGGGTGGATCCTCCCTGGCCAGGAGGATGAAGAGCACGGTGGCCACCGCCATGACTATGGCGAAGATGAGGAGGACGCGGTTGAGCCCGGCGGATATCACGCTCGCCGCGGCGCTTTCCGGGATCCCCGCGATGCCTGTTACCAGGGGAAAGCCGAGGGCGGTTCCCAGGTAGAAGCACATGGTGGCCAGGCCTATGCCCAGGGCCCGGTCTTTCTCCCTGAACCACTTGATGGGCATCTTGGACATGTTGGTGACGATGAATACCGCCGCGGCGCCGATGATCGCCTGGCAGACCAGGTAGATCCAGTACTGCGCGGTGCCCGAGTCGATGACGTGGGGGACGATGGCGCGGATGATGCCGAATACGGAGCAGATTATCGCCCCCAGGCCGGCGGCGAACTTGAAGCCCCTGCGGTCGGCGAGGTCGCCCGCGTATGATCCGAAGAAGACGAACATCAGCGGTCCCACCAGGGCCAGAGCACGGATGGCGAACGAACTCACGCCCAGCAATCCCTCCACATCGGTTTCGATGGGCGCGAAACTCACCCACAGCAGGGCCTGGGCGATGAGGATCACACCATAAAGCAGCAACACCACCCAGCGATATCCGTACTGCTGGTATTCCTCTACCCCGGAAACGTTTTCCATGCGGGCTCCCCCCTTAAAGGTAAGCTGGCGTAACCTTTTCACCCGGCCGACTATATTATGCGGGCATCCGCCGTCGCGTCATCTAAAAGGTTCATCTCCGGGAAGTGTGGGTAGCTACCGTCAGGCCTAGGGCGCCAGGCATAGGGGTCGGCCCTGGACTTATGCCTGATCCGTACGCCCGGCATCCATGTATGGGGATTCTGAGTGACACTTTTCTTCCTCTCCTCCTGTCCCTCTTGACTTTTTCAGGCATAAGTCCAGGGCCGACCCCTATGCCTGGCTTCCTTCCCGGAGACGAACCTCTAATTAATAATTGAACGCCGCCCGTTTTCTTCCTTCTACTGCAACACCACCGCCGCCGTCCACCATGCCCGGTTCCGGGTGCGGCGGTAACGCGTCATCTTCCTGTGAGCTCTCCCCACCTGACCAGGGCCGATGCGGCCGCGACCCAGTCGGCCACGTCGCTCAGCACCGGGACACCGACCGCCTCCAGCGCGTCGATCATCTTGCGCGTGTAGGGACCTCCGATGGCGCAGCCTATGATGGGTTTCCCGGATTCCCCGTTCAGGGCGTCCATCCTCTCCACGATGCTCTCGTCGAGGGGTGTGTCCTGGAATACGAAATAGGGCATGATGATATCAACCCGGTCGTCCTGCATCAGGGTTCGCATGACGAACTCGTAATCCGCCGCCGAGGCGGAGCCGGTGACGTCCACCGGGTTCTCCACCAGGTAGAAGAAGCTGAAGTGGTCCCGCATCGCCCCGACCGACTCCCTGTGCAGGTCGACCAGGTCCAGGCCCGCGTGCGGGAAAAGGTCGATAGCACCTATCATCGGCCCGGCGCCGTTGGACAGCATCGCCGCTCCCGGGCCTCGGGCGGGGGGTTGGAGGGCGAGTACCTTGC
>QZKE01000098.1 GCA_003598015.1 Actinomycetota bacterium
GTCCAGCAGCCCCAGCACCAGCCGGTTGAGGCGATCCGCCCCGTGGTCTATGGCGTTGAGCATCTCCCTCATCTTCTCCTCGTCGAGCCTCTCCCACAGTTCCCGCAGGCTCAGGGCGTAGCCCTTCATCAGGGTGATGGGGTGGCGCAGCTCGTGGGAGGCGATGTCGATGAAGTCCTTCATCTCCTCCTCGCGGGCCAGCCTCTCCTCCTCTACGGCCATGGCGCGGGCCAGGGTGCCCAGCAGCTCTATCTCATCGTGGGCGTACTCCCTCCTGTAGGTATCGAAGAGGGCGATGCAGCCTTTGGTCTTTCCCTCGACGATGACCGGGTATCCCAGGCAGGACTTGAGTCCGTATCCCTTCACGTAGGGGTCCGTCTCCGCGTAACCGGTGGTGTCCAGATTCTCTATGGCCAGGGGTGCGTCCCTGCGCATCACCTCGTAGCAGATGTGGCCCTTGGGATTCTCGATGGGTTTGAGCATTTCCCCCGGTACGGTGGAGAGGGCGTAGAGGGGTCTGCCCTTCTCCGTCCTGTAGTAGTTGACCATTTCCGCGCCCATGATCTCCCGGCCCGTCTCGATTATCCTCTCCATGTTCGTGATGAGGTCCACTCCCAGGCCCAAGAAGAGATGGTTGATCTTCTCCAGCCTCTCCTGTATCTGCTTAGATTCGGTGATATCCCTGTAGTTGATGATCACTGCCTCCACATCAGGATCATCGAGCAGATTCCAACCGGTGGCCTCATGTATGCGCCAGGTGCCATCCTTGTGGAGAAAACGGTACTCTACTGAACCTAGGAATCCCGGTTCCTGCAACCCTTTGGAAAAGACCTCCAACACGTGGGGAAGGTCGTCCGGGTGCATCAGCTCAAAAGGTGTCCTGCCAAGCATCTCCTCCGGGCTGTAACCGGTGACCCGCTGAATGGAAGGACTGGCGTAGATACGTCTTCCGTCGGCTTTAAGTACGGTGATTACATCGTAGGAATTTTCCACCAAGGCCTGCAAGTATTTCTCGCTCTTTTTCAGCTCCTCGAGCTCTTTTCTAAGCTTTGCCTTGGTTTTCCGCACATTCCTAATCAACAAGACACCACTTGGTAGATATCCTTATATTGACGAGTATTTCCCGCATACACCTCCTGGTGCTGCAATTATATCATTTTTTGTGAATATTCATTTATCCAAGCCTGCAGAAAAGCAGCTATGGATGAGGATGTTTTGCATGCACCGACTCCAGCCTGTCAACATCTCCTGGCGCTATCTTTATACCATTGCGTGGGGAGGGTAGGTGCGAGACATGAAGGCCTGACCCCTGACGTGAAGAATGAGGGGCTGACCCCAGGTGCTATAATTATCCCGCCATGGAACGCATATTCGAAGCCACAAGCGTAGTAATAGTCGGAGTCTCCGAGCGCCCCGGCAACCTGGGCCTCAACATCCTCCACAACCTCATCGAGTGGGGCTACGGGGGAAAGGTCTATTGCGTCAACCCCAAGGGCGGGGAGGCCCTGGGCCACCGCCTCTACACCTCCGTATCGGAGCTTCCGGAGAGCGTCGATCTGGCCTCGATCATCGTCCCTGCGTCGGCCGTGCCGGACGTGGTGGACGAGTGCGGGCGCAAGGGCATCACCCGCCTGGCCATCCCGGCCGGGGGGTTCGAGGAGTTCGCGGGAGGGGGCACCCGCGCCCGCGACGCCCTGGTGGAGGCGGCCCTCCGCCATGGTATACGCTTCGTCGGCCCCAACTGCCTTACGGTCATCAACGCCCATACCGGCCTCTGCCTTCCCTTCGTGCCCGTACCCTCCGACCTCCCGCGCGGCGGGGTAAGCATCATAGCCCAGAGCGGCGGCATCGGCCTGGATTTCCTCGCGCGTCTGAAGGATGACAACACCGGCTTCTCCAAGTTCATCAGCGTGGGCAACAAGACCGACCTGGACGAGGTGGATTTCCTGGAGTACCTGGGGAGTGACTCCCGCACCGAGGTTATCTGCATGTACCTGGAGGACGTGGCCCGCGGCCGCGAGCTCCTCGAGACCGCCCGCGGCATCGCCAAGCCCATCCTCGCTTACAAAGCCAACGTAGAGCCCCTGACCAGGGAGAGCGCCCAGTCCCATACCGCCGCCCTGGCCAACGACGACGCCGTAGTGAGCGGAGCCTTCGAGCAGGCGGGCATCCTGCGCGTGGAACGCCTGGCCCATCTGGCCGCATACGCCAAGGTGTTTTCCCTGCCGCCGCTGCGCGGCAACCGTGTCGCCCTGGTTTCGCCTACCGGCGGCATACTCGTGCTGGCCTCGGACCAGTGTGCGCGGCGAGGTTTCGAGTTCCCAGCTCTGCCCGCGCCGGTGGTGGAGGACATAAAGGCGCACCTTAGGGCGGGGGTCATCGACATCTCCAACCCGGTGGACCTGGGTGACGTGCACGACGCCGATGCGCGCGCATATATCATAGACCGTCTCCTGGAGCAGGATTTCATCGACGGGGTGATCATGCTCCTCATCGCCCGTATATCCTCGGGTAAACAGATAAAGGGCAATATCCAGAGCCTGCAGAAGAACATCCTGCCCGACCTCGCCGCGATGATAAAGAAGCACGACAAACCCCTCGTCTTCAGCCTGCTGTCCACGGGTGAGGTGCGCATAGATACGCGGCGCAGCGTGGATTTCCCTATCTTCGACGATGTGGAGGAGGCGGTGGACGCCGCGGCGGTCCTGCGCGACTACAGCCTGCGGACCGCACGCTGAGGGCGGAGCCCGGGGAAACGGGGGATGGACTTCCCCGGGAAGATGCCCTGTTCCAGGCCGCACTCTCGAGAGGAGAATCCTTGAGCGAGGCCCGCAGTAAGCTCTACTACGGCTGGGTGGTAGTGAGCGTGGCCTTCATGGCCATGTTCGTGAACTACGGCGTGCGTTCCACCCAGACCGTGCTCATCAAGGGGTTCGCGGAGGAGCTGGATATCGGCCGCGCCGCGGCCTCCCTGCCCTTTACGGTAAGCGTGCTGGTTTATGCCTTTCTGGCGCCGTTGACCGGAAGGCTGGTGGACCGCTACGGCCCGCGCTGGGTGATGGTGGTGGGAGCCCTCATATCCGGGGTGGGCCTGTGGATGTGTTCGCGCGCGGACAACCTCTTCGTGCTGGTGTTCTTCTTCGGTATCGTCTTCGGCATCGGGGGCAACGGCATCGGGCTGGTACCCTCCAACACCTCGGTGGCCATGTGGTTCCGCCGCCGCCTGGGCCTGGCCCTGGGCGTGGCCACCATGGGCATAGGCTTCGGGACCATGATCCTGCCGCGACTCACCGGCGCGGTGCAGTCGCAGTGGGACTGGAGGGCATCCTTCCAGTTCCTGGGTTACGTGGCCCTGGCTCTTACCGTACCCATCCTCTTCCTGCTGAGGGGGCAGAAGATCCCGTCGGACGATGAAGGGGAAGCCGCCGCCGGCGCGCGACTCGGTGATGCCGCCCTCCCGGGCGGGCTCACCCTCAGGGAAGCCATGCGCACCCCATCCTTCTGGTTGCTCTTCACCGGCTTCGTCCTCATCGTCGTCGCCCTCTACGGCGTCATGGTCCACCAGGTGCCGTACGCCACGGACCAGGGCATCTCCAAGGGCTGGGCGGAGTGGTCCATCGTCATCTACGGAGCCACCTCCATCGCGGGCAGGCTGTTCTTCGGACGGCTCTCGGACCGCACGCGCGAGAAGAAGAACGCGCTCTATCCGGCCTGTGCCATCCTACTGGTGAGCATAACCATCCTCATCTTCGTGCGCGAGGTATGGTCCCTCATGGTCTTCGCCGCCATATTCGGCTTCGGGTTCGCGGCATACGGGCCGGTCATACCGGCGGTGTGCGCGGAGGTCTTCGGCAAGGCGAACATGGGGGCGATATTCGGGGCCGTCACCACGGGCGGGGCGTTAGGGGGCGCCGCCGGTCCCGTGATCACCGGGTTCATCTTCGATAAGTCGGGCAACTACATCGGGGCATGGATCCTGGCCCTTGCCTGCGTAGCCGTGTCCACCATCCTCTTCGCCCGCGTGCGTATCCTCTGGAGAGAATAGATGGCATCGGCCCCGCCACGGGGGTCAGCCTCGGACATGAGACATTCAAAGCGATCAACGTCATCGCGAGCGTCAGCGAAGCGATCTCATCCGGACTGCGGTCAACCTCCGGGGGAGACTACTTCGTCGCTGCGCTCCTCGTAATGACGTGGGACGTTGCTGCGCGGTTGTCCTCGCAATGACGCTTGCAGAAGATGTCCCATGTCCGAGGCTGGCCGCCTACAGATACTCCTGGGGGTCGATGCCGAGCGAAGCGGGGTGGAGGGCTTCCAGGATGGCTTGCCCGGTCTCCCCGATCTTGTCCTTCAGGTAGACGAGGTCCACGATACGGGGCTCTACCGCGCCGCCCTCGGGGTCGCGTATCACCTTTACCCGCGGCCACATGGCGTCGCTCTCCCCCGGTTCGTAGATGACCGCCACCTCGCCGGTGGCCAGGCGCACCAGGGTGCCCACGGGGAACAGACCCATCATGTCGATGAATACCTTAACCATCAGGGGATCGAAAGCGGTGCCCATATCCTTGACCAGGACGCGCATGGCCTGGTCCGGCGTGCGCGCCTTCTGGTAGGGTCGCGCTGAAGTCATGGCGTCGTAGACATCGCAGACCTCCACTATACGCGAGAAGAGACCGATGCGTTCCTTGCGGTTGACCTTGGGGTATCCGGCCAGGTCGTAGCGGGCATGATGCTCGTAGGCCACCATGACCGAGAGGGGATGCACCCCCGGCTGGGCCATGAGGATGTCGGCCCCCTTCACCGGGTGATCCTGCATCATCTGCCATTCCTGCGTCGTGAGCGGACCCGTCTTGTTGAGGATACTCTGTGGTATGGTGATCTTTCCCAGATCGTGCAGGAGCGCCCCCGTACCCAGGATCATCAGCGAGCTACGGTCCAAGGGTAGCATGGACCCTAGCGCCAGCGAGAGGATGAGCACGTTGACGGAGTGGAAGGATGTGTACTCGTCGTAGTTCTTGATGGTCGCCAGCCCCAGCACGGCGGAGCGGTTCTCGCCCACGCGGTTGAGCATCACGCCCACGACGCGGTTGGCCTTGCTCACCGAGAGGCGGCGGTCGGTCATCACCTGGTCTGCAAGTTCCCGGATCACGTCCACGGCATCGAAGTACTCTTCCCGCGCCGAATCCCTCTCCTTTATCTCGAACGATTTCTCCTCCCAGGTCCCGGGCTCGTCCAGGGTGATGTTGCCTACATCCCTCTCCTCCATGAGGCGCCGCAGGCCACCCTTGTCTCGTAATTCCTCCGCGCCGAGGTTCAGCAGGTAGAGGAAGTCCACGAACTCCCCGGGGGTAAGGCCGGCCGCGATGGTGATGCCACCTATGTCCTTGTTCTTGAGCTCCCCGATCAGCGGGTAGTAGAGGATGCTCTCCCTGGGCATGAGCTTCTCTTCGTAGAAGAACTCCTCTCCCACTATGCGCAGGGAGAAATCTTCCCTCCATGCCAGGTAATCATTGAAGCTGCGCATGAAGGCGGTGAAGGAGTTGATGCATATCTCATGGTTGGGCGGGTATATGGAGGCAGCTTTCTTGGCAGCCGAGAACAGCCTCAGCACCTCACGCGCCCGCTCCATCTGCCCCTTGGCGCGGAAGTAATCGAGGGCTTCCTGCTTCCTGTTCGCTCCCGACTGCGTGTCTTCCGGCTCTTCTCCGTTCATCTCTTCCTCTCCAGGTGGGGGAACTTCTGCGTCAGTCTCTGCAGCGCCTGCGACGCCGCCAGGTTCAGCTCCTGCCATTCGGCACGGTTGAGCCGTTTCTGCTTGCTCTGATATTTTCTCAGCACCTCGCAGCACTCCGGAGCCCGGATCTGGCCGAGGCTTATGATTATCTCCTTCTTCACGTTCAGGCTCTCTGCGCCCGGCTCTCTGTCCTCGAGCATCTTGACCAGCCGGTTCACCGCCCGGGCCTCCTCGAGCCTTCCCAGCCAGCGGACGCACAGTATGCGCGTCCTCTCATCCTGGTCCTCCAGCCCCTGCATGAGCAGCTCGCATGCTCCATAGCCGCCGGTCATGCCCAGGGCCCGGATGGTCTCGGACTTCACCTTGGGATTGGGATGGTTGAAGGTACGGCGCAGGTAGGGTACGGTCTCGGGGTCGTGAAACCTGGCCATGATGGAGAGGATATTGCGCACCAGGTACCAGCGCGGGTCGTCGACGTAGGCTCCCAGGAGGGGGATGCGGTCGCGGCACAGGGCGGTGAGGACGTCGATGATGTACTTGCGCACGGACATGTCCTCCTCCGCGCCCAGGGCTTCAACCATGGCCGCGATACCTCTCTCGCCCAGCTCCGCCATGTAGGACTTCAGCTCCTCCACCGCCTGGGGGTCGCCGCGCCGGTCGCAGGCCAGCTTGATGGTGCGCTGCATCACCCTCTCGCTGGCCGCCTCCTCGAGCATGCGCGTGAGGCTGGAACGGAAGGGATCGATGGCCGGGTCGGCGATCCGCAGTATCTCTCGCGTCCCCTCCAGCACCGAGGCGGCCAGGCCCAGTTGCGCGGACGTGGTAAGGCCCCAGAAGTTCTGCACCATCAGTTCTACTACCTTACCCGGGTTGTCCAGGCTTCCTCCCTGCCTGAGCAGGTCCAGGAGCATGGGCGTGGTGTCCGCGAGCATATCCACCGCGGGATCATAATCCGAGATGAGACGTATCTCGGCCATCTCCTCCTCCCGGTATTCACCCAGGATACCCGCGATCTCCTCGAAGGTGGGAAGCGTCCCGGCGGGCTGGTCTTCGCTCTTGCCCCTCTCCGTTCCCGTTCCGAGCGGGGCCAGCAGGTGGGGGGGTATCTGGCCCAGGTCCACCAACTTGGCTCGCAGCAGCCTGAGGGCATGCCGGATTTCTCCCTCGCGGAACCCCATGACCTTGAGCAGGCTCCCCACCTTGGGGGTGAGCTCGGGCACGAGGGGGAGGAAGATGCTCAGCAGGTCGGCCATCTCCTGGGCGCTGAACTGGTTGAGTATCTCGGAGCACACGGGCTCATCCCGCAGCTGCGGCAGCATCTGCCCGAGCAGGAGCAGGTTGCGCACGTCCGCGTTGAGGAAGAGGAGGGATTCCGCCATGGCGCGGCAGCATTCCTGTTTGCGTTCAGGGTGCTCGCGTTCCACTATGGCCGCGGCATCCCTCAGGAAGACAAAGGCCGCGGCGGCCAGCTCTTTCCTGTCCAGGGGACGGCCGCCCTCACCGGTCAAGGCCATGAGCAACCGGCCGAGTTCCTCGGGATTGAGCAGTAACTCGAGAAGATCACTGATCTGTTCGGGTGAGATGGCTTCTTCCCTCTCGATCTCCTCCGGCGGGGCCGCCAGGTCCTCTCCGATGCGCCCGGTGTCCTCCTCTTCATCATCGTCCGCCCGCTGGGCTGAACTCTCCACGACTACTATGCTGTGCACCCCCTTGGCCAGGAGGAAGGTTTCCGGCCCACCCGCCTTTTCCAGTTCCTCGGGGTCGGAGATGAGTAGCTCCACCAGGGCCTCGGCTTCCTGGAAGGATACGCCGGCATCGATGAATATCTCCTGGATGTTCAAGGCACGGATACGCGAGGCGAGAACGCGCAGGCTCTCCATTCTCTGCCCCACCACCCACTTGTCACACACCAGGCGGTCCTTGCCCACCTTCACCGTTATGCTGGAAATGGCGTGCAGCGAGTTCTCCATGACGGCGTGCAGCAGGACTACCGCATCAATGGCGGTCGGGTGCTCCGCCGGATACAGCGAGCGGGACTTGCAGGCGATGGACAGGCGGGAGAAGATATCGACCACGGACTTCAGCTGCATCTCCTCTTCCTCGGAGAGGGCTGCGCTTTCCTTCTGCTCCACGCTCTGCGCCTGGCCGTCTTCCATATAGGCTCGTCCTCTTTCCGGTGGGTGCCCATACGGGAACAGAGGCCTGTCCTGCCGGGCAAACCCATTTATCGTCTCTCATCTCCCTTATCGGTCAAAAAGGATTGATATTGAACTGCCAAAATGCTTAAATCTTTATGGCCCGGATCAGGGAACATCCCGGCAGGGATGTTATCATATATGCAGTTGAAGGCCGCGTGGCAGATTTTATATGCCCCCATCGTCTAGAGGCCTAGGATATCGCCCTTTCAAGGCGGTGACACGGGTTCGAATCCCGTTGGGGGCACCAGCAGCAAGATTGTCCGGGGTGGCAACTTAATATAGTATATTCATGGGGGCTTGAACGGTCCCCCTGTAAGTTCTACGCGGAGCCGTGGTGTAGCCAGGTTAACACGCCGGCCTGTCAAGCCGGAGATCGCGGGTTCAAATCCCGTCGGTTCCGCCAATATTTACTCCCACGGGAGTTCATATATCGGACGGCGAGATAGCTCAGTTGGTAGAGCGCAGGACTGAAAATCCTGGCGTCGGGGGTTCAAATCCCTCTCTCGCCACCACTAAAAGTCGAGGCCGGGGCTTGTTGCCCCGGCCTGACGTATCAGCTCACTGGAGCAAGAGACCAATTGCGATATGCAAGCTGCTCGCCGGGATGCTATTCTCCTCCAATGGATTTTTCCACCATGGATCGGATGCTTCCCACCATCTCTTTGAAAGCTCGCTTGAGGGTTTCGAACTCCTCGCCCTCACGTACGTCGATATTCACGTCCAGGTTTCCATCCATGACTTCTCCGGCCATGCTGGTCAATTCATCGATCGGCTCGGTTATCTGCTTGTAGATCATACGTCGCAGGATAAAGAAGGTGATTAGAAAGACAAGGACTATGCCCCCTCCCACTACCAGTGCCAGGATCAGGGTCACCCTGTTTCTCTCGCTGGTGTAGAAGTCGTTTATGCGCACGGCCTCCTCTTGGAATGGCCGCAGAGCAACGAAGACGATCTCATCAGGAGTGAGAGGATTTTTTAAAGGTATGAGCGTCACCAGATACTCACCACTAAAATCCAGATCCGGGATGCCTTCTTCCGTATACAGGTAGGTCTTGTCCTCATCAAAGGCCCTGATTATGTAATCGGGAATCTCCGCGAAGGTCAGGCTATCGTCGCTGGCCGCCAGCGCATACGGATACGGAAGAATCCCAGATGAGCTGGGATCTACGATCATTATCGCATCCGCGCCCAGCATCCCTTTCTCTACGCTTTCCTTCAGCCCGTCATTCGCGTAACGAATGAAATCGTTGATCCTCTTTTCTTTTATCGCCTTGAAGAGATCGGCGATATCCAGTTCAGGGAAATCCACCAGCATCTTCGAGATCTGGATATTGGATATATACAAGGCGTCGTTATAGATGATCTGGGCTTCCGAGTCTATACGGTCCCGCTTGTCCTCTTCGATCAAACGGTTAAGGGCACCGTTTACCACCAGGAAGATCGTTACGCCGATGATCAGCAGTACGATGACCAGCAGCAGAGTTATCTGGTAGAGGAGTCGTGATCTGCCCTTGCCCGTGCTGGACATCTTCTCTTTTCTCATACCGCCCACCACCCTTTAATAGAAGAAGCTGATGTCGTGTCTAAGTATCGGATGCAAGGGCTGTTTCTGAAGAGCCAACTTGCGCCGGCAATTGCGGGTCTCGCCTGGTTGTTTCCCGGGACCCCATAATCGTGCTCCCAGCCGGAGTTTGTCATATCATAATGTCGGAACAGAACGAATATCTTGCGAGCTGTGGTAGGGGAGAGGCCATGGATTTTGGGGAGACGGCCCCCTGCAGGTGCGCCGTCCCAATCGATGCGGGACAGGTCGAAGGCAGGCTGGAGGGTGGTGTATGGGAATTCCTGGGCATACCCTACGCGGCGCCTCCCACCGGCGGACTGCGCTGGCGGCCTCCCCGGCCCGTGCCTCCCTGGGAGGGCGTGCGCCCCTGCAAGCAGTTCGGCGACGCGTGCCCCCAGCCGGAGGCGCCGTGGTACGGGCTGGGCGGATCCGGCGAGGACTGCCTGTATCTCAACGTATGGGTAGCGGCGGGGGAGGCGGAGGAACCCCTTCCCGTCATGGTGTGGATACACGGCGGCGCTTTCCTCGCGGGCTCGACCTCGCTGCGGCTCGATCGCGGCCTGCCCCTCTACAACGGGAGGGGACTGGCGCGGCGCGGGACCGTCGTGGTCACCGTGAACTACCGGCTCGGGCCCTTTGGTTTCCTCGCGCACCCGCTGCTCTCAAGCGAATCTCCCGAGGGTGTCTCGGGAAACTACGGGCTCCTGGACCAGTTGGCCGCGCTGCGCTGGGTGCGGCGCAACATCGCATCTTTCGGTGGAGACGCCTCCCGCGTGACACTCTTCGGGGAGTCGGCGGGAGCCGCGAGCATACTGGACCTCATGGTGAGCCCGCTGGCGGGCGGCCTCTTTCACCGGGCGATCGCCGAAAGCGCTCCCCTGTGGATACGGCACCTTCTTCCCCCCGCGAGCCGTCCCCTGTCCAGTGCGGAGGAAGTGGGCGGCGAGCTGGCGCGTGCCCTGGGCAGCGACGCTTCGGCCGATGTCCTGGCCGACATGCGTATGCGCGGCGAGGAAGAGATAATGAAAGCCGCGCGCCTGGAGATCGGCCTGCTGCCCGGCGGCATGGATTTCGGCCCCGTTATCGACGGTTGGCTGCTCCCCGACCGGCCCGAAGCCCTCTTCGCCCGGGGGAGGCAGCACGACGTGGACCTGGTGGCCGGCTCGAACCGGGACGAAGCCAACTTCTTCCTCGCCGGCCTGGACTGCTCCCGCCGGGACTACGAGAGGTTCGTTCGGGGTATGGCGGGGGAGGAGGTCCGGGAGGCGCTGCGTCTCTTCCCGCCCCTAACGGATGGGGGAGTGAAAGCCGCCCTGAGCGAGATGGTCACCGCCCTGGAATTCGCCGCTCCCTGCCGGTTTCTCGACCGCTGCGTAAGCGCGAAGGGCCGTCGTGCATATCTATATCGTTTCGTGCGCGTGCCCCCGACCGAGCAGGGGAGGGAGCTGTGCGCATGCCACGGGTCGGAGATCCCATACGTTTTCGGGGAGCTGGACCCGCGGGAAGGCTACGGGGACGCCGACAGGGAGCTGTCTTCGACGATCATGGATTACTGGATCGATTTCGCTCGCGGGGGAGATCCCAACGGCGCCGGGCTGCCGCAATGGCCCGAATACGGGGCGGAGTCGGACCTCAGCCTGGAGCTGGGCGGCGATTTCGCCATAGTGTCTGGCCTGCAGCGTGAGGCCTGCGAGCTCGCGGAGAGGATCCACCTCCGGGACATCGTCAGATGAAATCGCGCAGCTTCTCCAGGGCGTTGAAGAGCGCCGGGCAGACCAGATAATTGGCGCTGATGTTCTCGATCTTTGTCTTGCTGTCCACCGCCAGGGAGAAAGGGTATTCGCGGCAGGAGTCGGGGCGAGCCTTGTACTGGGTGCAGAGGTCGTTCTCCAGGAATGGGCACGGCCGGCTGTTGAAGCAGGTATCGCCGTCCTCGTTCCTGGTGACGTACCTGGCCCGGAACTTGGAGCGCTTCATTCCCACGGCCTCGGCCATGCGCGCGATGTCCTCGCCCTCCAGCACCACGTAGGCGTCCTTGCAGCAGGCCGCGCAACCGGTGCAGTCGAAGCGGGGCATGATCTCCCGCAGCAGCTTCTTGAGGCGCGCGTCGAGCTTGCGCTGGGATACGCGCGATACCTTCACCCACTCCAGGAAAGCATCGACCTCTGATTCCCGCTCCTCCGCCATCCTCTTGATCTTCTTCAGGTTTGTCTCCATGTCCCTCCCGGCGATTGAATATTCCCGCGTGCAAGACTTCAGCATACATCTTAATCAACCAGGGCCTGCTGGTAAAACCCTTTTTACGGGCGATCCGACTCTCCCTCTTGCGTGGGCCTGGTACCAGGCTGCCGACGCGGCTTTCGGGCGCTATGCGTTCAGGATATAATCGATCTACCTTATGCCGGCGTTAGGGGAGCACGCGCGTTTCGGGTGTTTGCATGGGAGGGACGGCCATGAGAGTCTTGATCACGGGTGCCGCGGGATTCATCGGATCCCACCTCGCCAGGAGGTTGCTGGAGCGCGGGAACGATGTTCGCGGCCTGCTCATGCCGGGGGAGAATGACCGCGGGCTGGAGGCCGCGGGCATGGAGGTCTTCCGGGGCGATCTCACCGATCCCTCCAGCATACGGGGGGCGGCGGAGGGGTGCGAAAAGGCCATCCACGCCGCCAACCGTACCATGGACTGGGGTACGAGAGAACAGTTCTTCTCCATCGGAGTCGAGGGCACGCGCAATATCCTGACCGAATGTGCCGGAAGGGTCGAACGCTTCGTGTATCTCAGCTCCGTGGCCGCTTACGGCCTCGGCGTGCATATGAAAGACTTCGACGAGAATACGCCCCTGGTGAAGACGGGCATCCACTACGGCGACGCTAAAGCCGAGGCGGAGCAGATCGTCAGTACGTATATGGCTCGGGAGATCATGGACACAACCGTGATCCGTCCCGCCAACGTCACCGGGCCGGGGAGCGTGTGGGTGCGGGAAGTGCTGGACGTCATGAGCAAGGGGCCCCTGCCGCTCATAGATGGCGGGCTCTGGAGCGCCAGCCTGGTCTTCGTGGAGAACCTGGCGGACGGGATACTCATGGCCATGGACAGCGACACGGCTAGAGGGAGGACATATAACATCAGGGACGATTACGAGGTCACCTGGGGGGAGTATGAGGAATGGCTGGGAGGTCTCATCGGCAAGAAACCTGTCGGCTCGCTACCCTTCAAGTTTGCGTGGAGATTGTCCTGGATAATGCAGGCCGCATTTTTGCCCTTCAAGGTACGTCCGCCGGTCACCGCCCTGGGGGTGGGGGTTTTGGGAAGGGACCTCGACGTGAGCAACCGCCGCGCCAAGGAAGAACTGGGCTGGAAGACCCGCATCCCTTGGGAGGAAGCGAAAGCCGCAATCTCAGAATGGGTCCACACAGAATATAGATAAACGTTTGACAGTATGCATCGCGTAAGCGATTGCGCCGTCTGCGGCGCAACGGTGTCCCAGCGCCTGGACGGAGCGCAGCGAGGTCCAGGCCTGGCACGTGTACGTATGGAAGAGCATGCAATGGATGTTATGTTACGACTCGACAGTATGCATCGCGTAATAAAAGGAGGTATTGCCAATGGGTGAGGTGCACGGAGGACACATCGTAGCGGAGTACCTGAAAAACGTCGAGGATATCGACACCATCTTCGCCCTCTCGGGAGGGCATATAGCGCCGGTCTTCGACGGATGCCTGGACTTGGGTGTCAGGATCATCGACGTGCGCCACGAGCAGGCCGCGGTGATGATGGCGCATGCCTGGTCCATCTTCAAGGGCAAGCCCGGGGTGTGCCTGGTAACCGCCGGCCCCGGATTCACCAATTCCCTCACCGGCGTGGTCAACGCTTACCTGGAGAACGTCCCCGTCGTGATCATCAGCGGCATGGTGGCCATCCGCGACCTGGACAAGGGCGCCCTGCAGGACATGGACCAGCAGGGCATGGTCAAGCCCGTGGTGAAATGGGCGGGGAGATGCCACGAGACGGACAGGATCCCCGAGTACCTGGAGATGGCCTTCCGCTATGCCGTTTCCGGCCGGCCGGGCCCCGTCTTCCTGGAGATTGCCCCCGATGCCCTCTACCTCGCCGTAGATGAGGAGCAGATACGCTATCCGGCCAGGGGGGCCGCGAAGTACCCCGTGGCCCCGGATGAGGATGCCGTCGCACAGGCCCTGGAGATGCTGAACAACGCCGAGAGGCCTCTCTTCCTCGGGGGCAGCGGCATCGCGCACAGCAACTGCGCCGCCGAGGTCAAGACCCTGGTGGAGAAGGCCGGCATCCCCACCCTGCTCTTTGACAACGGCCGGGGAGCCATCCCCGACGAGCATCCCCTCTCCCTCTGGGACGGGGGTCTCATGGGAGTACTGGCGGCTACCTCCATGGCCGACGTCGTCCTGGCTGTGGGCATCAGGTTCAACTGGGTACTCAACTTCGGAGATCCCCTGGCGGGCGCCGAAGTCATCCGGGTGGACATAGACCCCGCCGAGGTGGACCGCAACCGTGCGGCCGACGTCGCCCTGGTGGGAGACGCCGGGGTGGTGCTGCAGAAGTTGAACCAGGGCATCGAGGAGAAGGACCGCGGCGCATGGCTGGAAACCCTCAAGGGAACCTTCGCCGCCCTGACCGCGGGCGAGAAGGAGGCCATGGAGACCCCGGCGGCTCCCATCCATCCCTTCCGCATCACCAGGGCCATCAGGGAGGCGACCGGTGACGACGCCATTTTCGTCCTCGACGGAGGCGATACCGTCTACTTCGGTATGATAGGGCTGCGCGCGAAGGAGATGTCGGGGGTTATCGGCAGCGGCACCCTCTTCGGCTGCCTGGGCACGGGCGTTCCCTTCGCCATCGGGGCCAAGCTGGCCCGCCCCGACAAGACCGTCGTGCTTCTGACCGGTGACGGTTCCTTCGGCCTCAACGCCATGGAGATGGAGACGTCGTGCCGCCATGGGGCCCCTGTCGTGGTCGTGATCTGCAACGATCAGGCATGGGGCATGGTCAAGCACCACCAGGAGCTCTACTACGAGGAGTGCCGCGTGTGCGGGACCGAGCTGGGCGTCATCCGTTACGAGAAGATCGTGGAAGCCCTCGGTGGTTACGCCGAGTACGTGGACAAGGACGAAGACATCCTTCCCGCCGTCAAGCGGGCGCTGGAGTGCGGGGGTCCCGCTTGCGTGAACGTGATCACCGACCCCACGATCACCAGCCCGGCCACGATAATGTTCGTCGAGGCCTTCAAGCTCGAACAGTCCGGTTCCTGATCCGCATCATGCGGGGACCCTGCCGCGGAAGAGGGTCTCCGTGAAAAAGGCGTAGTAACCCTGCGTATCCAGGATCAGCTCCGGCGACCCGGGACGCGTGAGCCGCTCAAAAAGCTCCCATTCCCCGGGCGCCAGATCGGACCTTACGTCCGGCCAGCGCATCTCCACGAGGGCCAGCAGGGCCGTGCGCACTTCGGGGGCCAGTGGCGCCTGGAACTCGGCGACGAAGGTGCGCGCCAGGGGCTCTTCGAGGCCGGTGTCTTCCAGCCAGTCCAGGGCGCGCATGTAATGCGCCTCCGGGGCCATATCCCTGTTGAAAGGGGCGATCCCGGAGGCGGTCGCGTTGAGGTGCGCCTCCAGCACGGGATACCCCGGAAGCAGCTGCTGGGAGGAGTAGACCAGGATGGCCACCATGCCTCCCGGCTTCACTACCCGGGCCAGTTCCTGCAGGAGGGGTAACGGTTTGCGGGTCCCATAGCCGGCGCAGTCCGCGCTCCACAGCCAGTCGAAGACACCGTCCTCGAAGGGGAGTTTGTAGATGTCCCCTTCCTCGAAAGCGATCCTCTGCGCGTACCCCGCCTTCTGTGCTATGGCCCTGCCGTAGTTGAGAAACGGCCGTGATATATCCACCCCCGTCAAATGCCCATCCGGTCCCACCGCGTCAGCCAGGAGCATGGTCTGCAGGCCGATGCCGCACCCCGCATCCAGGCCGCGGCTCCCCGCGGGGAGTTGCAGGTATTCTATGGCCTCGAGTATATAGGATCTCCTCAAGGGGTCGCTCTCGTAGAGCTTCCAGGCATAATCGTCCGTCCGGGATATCAGGGAGGCGATATCACGCCAGTCCAGGTTTCCGTATTCGCCCATACACGGCTCCATGTTCTCGCGGCTATCTCGGTAATCGTAGTCGAGGTGTGGCCTTATTGCGCCCCGCTCTTTTCGTCGCAGGTAGGGCATTTCCACCCCTGCCGCCTGCGGCCGTATTCCGCCGGGACGGCATCGCCGCACCTGCCGCAGCGGTACCTGCCCGTGCCCTCCTGCAGGATGTAGCTCCCACCCTCGATACGCAGGGCTTTACCGGCGAAGAGGGCGCCCGTGACCTTCGCCCTGGCCTCGCCGAGCATGCGCTGGATGGTCTGGCGGGAGACACCCATCTCTCTGGCCGCGTCCTCCTGGTACATACCCTCCATGTCCACCAGGCGCAGTGCCTCGAGCTCCTCGATCTTCAGGACGGTCTCCTCGAGTTGGTTGATGGGAATGCCACGTGGTTTGAAGTACGCCGCCCGGGGCGATTCCTGCACGAGCTTGGGCTTTATGGGTCTGGGCAACTCTTCCTCCCTCACATAAGTCGACTCCTATACGTTTATTCTAGCCGACCTTCCCCACTTATTCCTCTCCATGCGGCGCATATGCGGCAGGCTCGTCATGCATGACTTAGACCCGGGGGCGCCGGCCCTTGAACGGGGGGACGGTTTGGGGTATGCTATTTATTAGCATATGTATAATAACTGTGAGGGTTTGCCCTGAGCGTATCGAGGAGGCGCAAGAGATGCCGCTGGAATCAGAGCATAAAGTGGCCGTGGCGACTGTCGACGGCGATGTCATCGCCTCTCATTTCGGCTCCGCGCCCTTCTTCCTGGTATGCACGGTGAGGAAAGGGAAGATCACCGGCAGGGAGCTGCGCGAGAACCGCAAGGGATGCTCGCGTTCCAGAGAGGACGGCGATACTGACTGCTGGGACATCATCGAGGACCTGCTACCTGACGTCAGGGTGATGATAACATCGGGTATGGGCGAGAAAGCCTACGTCGGCTTTCTCAGGCGGGACGTCCTGCCCGTCGTCACCATGCTTTCCGGGGTTGAAGAGGCGGTCGACGCCTACCTCAAGGACGGCTTGAAGGAATACCCGCAGCTGGTCCATGATTCCAGGCACGGGAGGGAATGCACGCGGGATAGCGGCGGCACCGCCGGAGAGGCGGAGTGACGCCGGTCTCAGAGGATGTCCAACCCCAGCCCCGCGGCGATCTCCATGCGCATCAGGTCGCGAGAGCCCCAGTAAAACTGCAGCCCCTTGGCGTCCCGGTAGAGGCTGGAGAGTGCGCTGTCCGTGGTATAGCCATAGGCGCCGGCCATCTCCAGCGCCGCCGAGGCGATCTCCTCGAGCCGGCTCGTGCTGAAGAGTTTGAGCATATCTATCTCCCGCAGGCAGGGCCTGCCTTCGTCCATGCATGCCGCCGCCTGGAGCAGGCAGGTGCGCATGGAGGTTACACAGGTAGCCATGTCCGCGAGGCGGAAGTGCAGGGCCTGGTGCTCGACGAGACTCCTGCCCCCCTGCTTCCGCTCTTTCGCGTAACTGGAGGCTTCGTGCAGGCAGGCGGCCGACATCCCGGCCGCAACCGCGACGGCGAGCAGCCTCCCCCCAGCCAGCAGCGGCTGCAGATCATCCCTGCCCATCCCCTCCCGCAGCATGTTGCGCACGGGAACGGTGCAGTCCTGCAGCAGCACCGCGTGGTTTGGGAGATTGTCCCAGCCCGCGAAGCGGTAATGATGTACGAGGTGGAAACCGGGGGCGTCACCGGGGACATACACGGCGGCAAGCCCCGCTTCGCCTCTTGCGATGGTGAGGATGCCGCTCTCGAGCTCCGGCCCGGTGTTGGTCACGAAACACTTGTTGCCGTTGATCGCCAGATCCTCGCCGCCTCTCTCAACCCTGGTGCGCACCGCGTCGTAGTCCGTTCCCGCCTCGGGTTCGGTTAGCGCCACGCCCCCGAGAGTCGTGCCGCCGGCAAGGGGCGGCAGGAGGCGCCCTTGCTGCTCACCTGCGGCCCAGAGCGTTATACCGTAACAGCAGGCCAGGTGAGCGCTGAGCATGAGGGCGAGTACCGGCTCGGCTCCCGCGGTCTCCTCCACGATGATCGCGGCTTCCTGCCATCCTCCCCCTTCGCCTCCCGCCGTGGCGGGGACCAGGATACCCAGATAACCGGCACCGGCCATCACGCCCAGCCTCTCGCGTACGCCGCCGGGGGTAATGGCATCACGCGTACGCGGTGAGCGCATGCCCCTGCTTACGCAGGAACGGACCTCCCCCCGCAGCATGTCGTGTACCTCATCTTTGCCGTGCCCCATGGCGCTCTCTCCTGCTCGTTCCCTCACGTGACTCCACGTCCATTTTACCCACCATCGGCATACACGCACCAACGGCTGCGTTCGAGCGCATTCTTTCCGGGAAATGAGTCAGTCATAACCCGACCTGCAACGTGCCATTATCATGGTAAATTATGGTGGTTTAGTCATATGCCGCGGGTGGGGATGCAGCGGTGATCGAACGCGAGCGTATTTATGGATCGGGGTAATTAGGCTCCCAGGGGGTAGCGGCCGTATTCTTGCGCGGCCTCCACCATCCAGCGCAGCCTTTCCACGGAGATGCCGGGATGGGAGTGGTCGGGGGCCAGGATGAAACCGCCGCCTCTTCCCGCGTCGGCGACGGCCTGCCGCACCGCCGCGAATACCTCCTCCCTGCTCGCGTCCACCAGGATGTGGGTGATGTCGAGGTTGCCGATGAGACACATGCGTTCCCCCACGATGTCCTTGGCGGCAGCCAGGTCCATGCCGGCGGTGGGCTCCAGTGGATGCACGCCGTCAAAACCGCAGTCGGCGAACCATTCCAGCAGGGCGGTGGTGTTGCCGCAGGAGTGGATGACGATCTTCATCCCCTGGGCGTGCGCGGTCTCGATGATGCGCCGGTAGGAATCGCCGTACAGCTCTTCGATAAGGCGGGGGCTGAGCATGGGACCGGACTTGTAGGCCAGGTCGTCGGTGTAGACCATGGCGGGGAGACCGGCGTCGGCCATGGCCTCCACCAGCACGCAGTAGAGGTCGGTGTGGAAACCGATCATGCGCTCCAGGAAGCCCCGCTCCTTGCGCGTGGCCACCACGAAGCGCTCGAACCCCAGCGGTTGCCAGGTGTTCTCGAAGATGCCGTACGAGCAGAATCCGAAGATGAACAGCTTATCGCCGTATTTCCCGCTCACGCTGGAAAAGGCGCGGTTGACCTTGGCGGGCAGGCGCAGCAGCGGGCGCTTGTCCCAATCCCGCCAGGCGTCGGGACCGGTGATGAGACCTTCACGGTAGGTGGGGTTGCCGAGGTTGCCGCTGCCGTCCACCACCACGTCGCTGAGACGCCCGTACATGTCCATCATGGTCCTGGAGTCGGTCATACGCAGTACCGGGAAGAAAGTCAACCATGCCGCGTCGTATCCCATCTTCTCCGCCGCCGCGGCTCCCAGGTGCAGGAAACGCTCCAGCTCACCGTCGAGCAACGAGAAACTCTTGACGCGCGCGAAGAACCAGTCGAAGAACCTGGAGAGTCGCTCGTCGGCGAGCATGACGTGGAGAGGATGGGCTTTCCTGCCCAGGATGGTGTTGTTCGTGGTGTACTCGAGCATGAGGTCGAAGGTGGGTACGCGATCAGGTTCCCGGAGCTCCAGCGCCGCGAGCACCCTCTCGTGCCTGGCTGACAATTCGCATCACCTCCATGGACTGATTCACATTAGATTATATTCTTCCATGGATAGCTGCAACTTTCGCCTGGCCGGTACGTGCGTTTTGGCATGAAAAAGAGTTGTGGACGGTACCCTGTATCCTTCGCGGCGTGGTGCCTCGTTGTGGCACGGGTCAAGACGTCGAATTCCCGGTCTTCTACCATTCCCATGACGCCTCTTCCCGTTTTCCCACGCAGAGCAGCGATTTCTGCCATATACGGAGAAGCTGAAGCTATTCGATCAATTGGGCGGTGAAGAAGAAGGCCGCTCCTGCACCGGGCCGGGATTCCACCCACACCCTGCCGCCCCATGCCGCCACGGCGCGCTTCACCGTGGACAGCCCGATGCCCAGACCCGGTGAACCGGACAGGGAAAAATGCCTGAAGGGCTCGAATATCTTGTGCTGCAGTTCGGATGGTATGCCGATGCCGTTGTCCCGCACGTAGAACGTCGCTTCCCCGCCCTGCACGCCGGCCCCTACCTCGACTCTTGGTTCCGGTGTGTCTCCCATGTGTTTTACCGCGTTGGCGATGAGGTTCGCGAAGACCTGGCGCAGCTTCACGGCGTCGGCCTTCACGTCTGGCAATTCTCCCTCCATGCAGACTTGCACTCCCCTGCTGATGAGGTCGTCCTCCAGGTCCATGAGTACCTCCATGAGGATCTCCTCCGGGTCTACGCCGTGGCTCTCGAGGTCCATGTGCCCCGCCTGCGCATATTGCAGCAGGGAGTTGATGAGGTCGCTCATGCGCTGCGCCCCCCTGGCGATAGCCTCCAGGCACTCCCTCTCCGCTTCCGTCCTGCCCTCGGCGTCCGCCTCCAGCGCCGCCTTGGCGTATCCCTCCACTATGGCTACGGGCGTGAGGAGGTCGTGGGAGATGGTATGGGCGAAAGCCTCCAGTTCCTCGTTGCGGTCCCGCAGCTCCTTCTCCATCGCTTTGCGGTCGGTTATCTCCCGCGTGAAGGCGACTATGTTCTTGGGCTCGCCCCGGGCATCCCTGATCAAAGCCGCGTTGAGCTCGGCGACGAATCCCTCTCCGCCTTTACGCACCGCTCTGAATTCTACGTCTCTCACCGAACCCTCACGCAGTGTCCTTTCCCATATCCCCCGGGCCTTCTCGTGGTCGGTGGGATCGATGAATATCTGGGCGCCCTTGCCGATGATCTCGCTCTCATCCTGGTAGTCGTGCAGCGCCAAGGTCTGCGGCGATACATAGGTGATCCTTCCCTGCAGGTCCGATATGGTCACGGCGTCCGGTGAGATCATCACCAGCGTCTTGTACAGCTCCTCGGAATCCTTGAGGTCTTCCTCCGCCCGCCTGCGGTCCGTGATATCACGGAAGCTCAGCACAATGCCCCTCACCGCGGGGTGCGCGAGGAAGTTCTTCCCGGTGCCCTCCATGTGCCTCCAGGAACCGTTCTTATGCCTGATGCGCAGCTCCAGGAGTGGGGAGAAGGCTTCATCACGGACGGCGGTCTCCACCACGTCCTTCGCCCACTCCTTCTCCTCGGGGTGGATCAGCGCGAGGCCGTTCGTACCCAACAGCTCATCGGGATCGTAGCCGAGCAGGGATAAGGACGCCCGGTTGGCGTACTTGATCTGCACGCTCTCATCGATGATCAGGATGAGGTCTACGGTGTTCTCGACGACCGCTCGGAAGTATTCCTCGCGCCGTTTCAGCTCTTCTTCCATGCGATGGCGCTCGGTGACATCGTGAGAGGTCACCACGATGTGGCCCACTTCCGGGTCATCGATCAGGTTGTTAGCGATGGATTCCAGGAAATGCCAGGTACCGTCCTTGTGCATGAAGCGGTGTTTTATGCATTCCGTTGCTCCCGCCACAGGGACTCTGTCATTGAAGAATTCTATCAGCGCTTCGTGGTCTTCGGGATGGACGAGTTCGAAAGCGCTCCTGCCGTTTAATTCGCCACACTCGTAGCCCAATACGCTGGTCAAGGCAGGACTGTTGAAGACAATGCGTCCCTCCACATCAAGGATGGTGAGCATGTCAAGGGTGCTGTCGATGAGAAGGTGGTAATATCTGTCTTGCAGGCCGGAGGGCCCGTTTGCTTCCCCTTGCGAGCCGGGAACTCCCTCGCGCCGGGTTCCGGCGTCCCCCGCCTGTGCCGGTTTTTCGGGCAGCTTTTCGCGAGTTCCGTCCTCGTCCATCAACCCCTCCGTATAGTTATCGCGAAAAAGCGTCATGCGCATGCGGCTATCTTCGATTCTACCTTATTCTGGATGGAAAAACACCGCACCAGGCTTCGCACGAGGACGGCTCAACAAGGGAGGAAGATTAACCGATAGATTAAGGGATGTTGCGGGCCGGGCCATATGGGATTATGGTTAAATATACCGCGTAGCGATGACGAAGCCGGGTAGATGCCCGCATGAAGGGGACGGGGAAGGCAAGATGGCGCAGACCATATTGATCGCGGACGACGCTCTTTTCACTCGCATGATGCTGCGCAACGTCCTCTCTGAGAACGGGTTCAACGCTATCGTCGAGGCGGAGACGGGAACGGAGGCCATCTGGGCTTACGAGCGCTGGAAGCCCGACCTGGTCATCATGGACATAAACATGCCCGAGATGGACGGGATGGCAGCGGCCAAGAGCATTCTGCGCACGGACCCGCAAGCCAGGATAATCATCTGCAGCGCCCTGGGCGAGAAGCATCTCATGCTGGAAGCCCTGGAAGAGGGCGTAAAGGATTTCATCACCAAGCCCTTCCAACCGGACAAGGTCATCGAGGTCGTCACCCGCGCTCTCTCCAAGTAAACGCTGGGGGTCACCCCCGGACATGGGACATTTTCGGAAAACGTATCGCGCTTATTCAAACCTCTCACAGAAAATGTCCCATGTCCGGGGCTGGACCCCCACCTTCATTTTATGCGGGTTGGGGCTCCAATTGGGGGGCGAGCAGGGTTCTGAGGTGGGAGATGGCTTCGCCATGGATCTGGCTTACCCGCGACTCCGTGATCTCCAGCACTTCTCCCACCTCTTTCATGCTCATCTCCTCGCAGTAATAGAGGTAGACGATTAGTTTTTCTCGTTCCGGGAGCCTGTCTATATTCGCGCGGACTATTGCGTGCAGGTCCTTCCTCTCCGTTATATCCAGGGGGTCCTCGGCGTTTTCGTCCCTGATCAGGTCGAGGATACTCAGGTCGCCGTTTCCGTTCTCAGCGTTGACAAAGAGGTCGTCCAGGGAGACCACGTACGAGTTCTCGATCTCCGTGAGGATTCGCCGGTACTTGTTGATGTCCATACCCAGGTGCTCCGCCATCTCCCTTTCATCGGGAGGACGATGGAGTTTTTCCGCGAGCGAGTCGTAGGTTTTGCTGATGTGGCGGGCTTTGACCTGCGCGGAACGGGGGAGGCGCCTCTCGGAGCGGATTCCGTCCGCTATGGCACCACTTATCCTGATCCTCGCGTAGGCCGTGAAATCGATCCCCCGGCCTGGATCGAACTTGTCGACGGCGTCTATTAGGCCCAGGAAACCATACCCGACCAGGTCCGCATATTCGATATTGTTCGGGGTCCTGTATCTGAAACCGCGAGCCAGGTCGCGGACCAGTGGTGCGTATTGCAGGATAAGGTATTCCTTGGTCTTCGGCGACCCCGTTTCCTTGTATCCCTCCCAAACGGCTTGCTCCACCATATCGCCACCCTCACTTCATCCGGTGTTTATCTGTTCAGGTTGTCGGATGTGGGAGGGTGCATCAGCATCCCCCCATGGTGTGATTGAGAGGTGACCAATGGGGTATTAAGGGCACTCCCGGCGGAGTGGGTAGCGTATGCCGGCGGCCGGGAGGCCCGCCTAGCGGCCTCTTCTGCCCGGAGGGTCGAAGGTCCCGGGATCGGCCCGGCGCACGAAATCCACGATCCTCCCGCTCAGGGGTGAAAGCACCGGCTCCAGCTTCACCATGCCCCGCATAAAGGCCTCTAGCAGTGGGAGCGCCGTCTTCATCACCGGGTTGGCGAACCGGCATAGGGGCATGAGAAGACCCGTCGTGGCACGCAGCGCGGGGGAGAGCATCCCCAGGACGCCGTCGCAGGCCCTCAGGGCTCCGCGGAAGAGGGTCTGGGCCGTGCGTGGCTCGCGGGCCGCGTCCCGCGGCGGCTCTCCCTTGCCGCCGCTATAGTCGTAGCGCTCGTAAGTCCAATTGAAGAAGTAGCGGAAGAACATCCTTATCCAGGAGGTGATGATGGTGGGGTCTTCCTGCAGTGACCGCAGGATGGTCTCGGCCAGTGGAGTGCTCATGTGGGCGAAACCGCCCAGCCCCCAGCCGTCGTGCACGTATTCCATGAGTTCTTCGAGGTCATGGTGCTCCTGGGCGAAGCGCAGGTTGTAGCGGTTGGTGGCGGTGATCGACCACTGGATGATGGGGTGGTTGCGGATGCGCTCATCGTACCTGGAGAGAAACCCGCGCGAGGTGTCACTCGCGCGCAGTGCCTCTATGGCCACATCGGCTGCGATATCCGCCGAGAACCACGCCGCCGGCACGCCGTCGCACAGCTCTGTGCTCTCCAACCCCGCGGCGTCGCCGATGAGTATCATACCGCCGGTGTGGTTGGGCATCTCGCGCAGCTCGCGGTCGAGCCCCACGAAGATCTCGAACCCCTCCCACATGCGTGCGCGCAGTTTGATGCGGGGGGCTACCTCGTCCCTCCACCATGGCAGCTTGGAGGTGATGTTCTCGTGGTATACGTCGAAGAGCTTTCTGAGATTGGGAACCGTGCCGTCCTTCAGGCGCAGGCACTGGTCCTGCATGAAATGGATGCTGTTACGATAAGGCCAGACCATGAGGCCGTTGCCCTGGCCCAGGGGAGGGGCCAGCTTCTGTTCGTCCCATCCCCAGCAGAAGCGCAGGGTGTAGCCCATGAGCTCATCTAGCTCTTCCTTGTCTATCTCGTAATCGTAGACATCCGCCAGGGAGATGACCTCGGGGGGGTACTTCTCCCGCACCCCGGCCTTTATCGCCAGCAGCCCCTGGGAGCCCTCGGCGTCGATGACGATACGCGCTCGGATATCCTCGCCCCCCTCCGTCCTCACTCCCGCTATTACGCCATCCTCGCGCAGTACGTCCACCACGGTGGTGGAAGTCCGCAATTCCGCTCCCGCCTCTACCGCCTTTTCCGCCTCCCATTGGCAGAAAGGCTGACAGTAGGCGTTATAGCCGAAGCAGAAGACAGGGGAGAGTGGCATCGGTATGCGCAGTGAGTCCTCGATGTGGATGTCCCCGGCGTCGATATCCGCGATGATGAAGTTGATGATACCGTCGACGGGCCTTTCGATGGGAGGGTTGCCGTCGCGTATGAAAGCCGGCCCGAAGAGAAAGCCGTAGAAGGGTATGGTGAGACCGGAGATGACCTTCTCGCCGACCCTCTCCGACCTCTCGATCATCAGGGTCCGCAGCCCCGCCTCGGCACATTTCCTGGCGGCCACCGGCCCGCCGAAACCCGCCCCCACGACGACGACATCGTATTCACCCATATCCATCTCCTCGTTATAGACAGCCACCCAACGATCCATGGTCACGCATAGCGCGAAGAAGCGCTGCACCGCCGGCGCCACGCTTCGGAATGTCGCTGATATCGAGCCGAAGCCGGGATGCTTGCCTTTCTATATTATCCACATTCCGCGTGATATTCGAGTATCCGGACACGATCTGGAACCGTACCAGGAACATGCCCGCGCCCGTTCGTCGCTATGCGGAGGATATGGCCGCTTCAAACAAGTGGTTCTCATGCGAGGGCCGTAAGCTGACGCAGATTACCCGCCGCATCCCTTCCGTGGTATAAAATCTAGCGTAGTCATAGGAGCGGCGGCGCTTGTACCCGAAAGGGCGCTTGTACCCGAAAGGGTGATGTAATATCGATTACGAGAGAGACGCGCGGTGGTATCGCAACTGGTATGTCCTTCTGGGGGCATCCCTGATCCTGCTCACCGTGATCCTCTACCTCATCCACTATGCCATCTTCAGGGATCCCCACCATATCTTCATCTACATGCTGGGCGACATCGCTTTCCTGCCGGTGGAAGTGCTGCTGGTCACCCTTATCGTCCACCGCGTCCTCGATATGCGAGAGAAACGTAATCGCATGGAAAAGCTGAACATGGTCATCGGGGCCTTCTTCAGCGAGATGGGCATGCAGCTCCTGCACTCCCTGGCGGAGTTCGACACCACCTGCCAGCAGATCCGGGAATGCCTGGAACCCGATACGGATTGGCAGGACGAGGACTTCCAGCGGGCCGGCGGGGAACTGGCCGGATATCAATGCTCCATCGGCAGGGACGACGTCCTTCTCGAGGAGATGCGCGAGTTCCTGCTCTCGAAGAGGGACTTCCTGCTGACCCTGCTGGAGAATCCCACCCTCCTCGAACACGAAACCTTCACCGACCTCCTGTGGGCCGTATTCCACCTCACCGAGGAATTAAAATACCGCTATGCCCTCATCGACCTGCCGGACGCCGACCACGAACACCTGTGCAACGACATCGCCAGGTCCTACGGCCTGCTGTTGCGCGAGTGGCTGGTCTACCTCGAGCATCTCAAGGACAATTACCCCTACCTGTTCTCCCTTGCCGTGAGGATGAACCCCCTGGATCCCGAGGCTTCACCCGTCATCGAAGGTCAGGCCTAGGCCGGGCTGTTCTTCCTGCCCTCTCGGAAGCGGGGGCGATACACGGGGCACCTGGCGACGCACAGGCCGCAGCGCACGCCGTTCATGCCCGGGAGCCCGAGTTTTATATAGTACTTGAGGCAGGCCGCCTTGTCCGTCCCGCGCCCATCCTCGCTCAACGCTCCCGCCGGGCATGCCTTGACGCAGGCGTGCCCGCAACGCTCGGAGCTGCACAGTACGGGCTCGCGCGGTTTCCCCGCCGGCAGCTCGGCGTCCGTGAGCAGGGCTACGAAACGCACCCGCGCGCCGTGCTCGGGGGTGAGCAGGAGGTTGTTGACTCCGATCTCCCCCAGGCCCGCTTCCGCGGCCATGTGCCGGAAGGAGAGGTTCTCCCACAGCACCCTGGCGTTGAGCATATCGTGTACCCTGGGGACGGCGATGAGATGGCGTAGTGCCTTGAGCATCAAGACCGGCCTCTTGTCCAGGTTCCATCCCGGCATCTCCAGGTAGGGGACGGGGAAGACCTTGTGCCCCTGGCTCTGCAGGTATCCCGCCGCGTCGAAGAGCGCGTGGTTCAACCTGGTGTTAGCCATGTGGAAGTTGACCGTGTATTCCTTGCGCGTCGCCGGGATCTCGTCCAGGGGAAGGTCGAGCATGCGCACCCCCAGTAGCACGATGGATCGGGCATCTGCCAGGTACTCGGCGGGACGGTGCCCCGGCGGAGCCTTCTCTCCGTAGGCCAGAGCATCAGCCACCCCGAATATCTCCGTTCCCGCAGCCTTGCGCAATCCTTTTACGAGGTCCATGCCTCACCTCCCGGGCATCCGGATGGTTGTGAAACCTGCTACCACATGACTGTATAGCAAGGGGTTGGAAGCCACCACCCCCGCGGCCTCGGGATGCCGGCGTCTGTTCCGGAGGTGGCTGAATCCCTCCAGCCCCTTCAGGGCCGGCAGGTAGTCCCCTGCGATCTCCAGGCGGAAGGCGCCATCCCTCACGTGCACGTGTCCCACCGGCCGTATCGGGTATGTGTCTCCCATCCGTGCCGCCTGCGTCTCAGGCCTTGGCTACGGGTATGGAGATCTCGGTGAGCAGCTCGGACACGGGTACCTGGTTGGGATCGTTCATGTATGTCTCGCGGGCGGGACCGGCGTACTGGTAGCCGTTCTCTTTCACCCAGGCTTCGAGGTCGTTGTAGGCAGGTTCCATGCCGTCATATGGCCCCTTGTGGAGGGTCACCGCCGCCAGGCCTCCGGGGACCTCCCTCGCCGTGATATCGCCCTTGCTCTCCAGCATGCGGCTCACGGGGACGCAAACCTCCATCTCGAAATCCTCGAGGTCGAATTCCTCCATGTCTCCGAAGTAGAGAACGAAGGGCATGCCGGCGGGGGGTTCGCCCAACTCGCCCAGGTAGCCGAAGATGGCTCCGTAGCCCGCTCCGATGTCATCCGCGATCTTGGCCATGGATGTGCGATACCGCTTCCCCAGTACTATCTGTGCGGGCCGCTCCTGCAGCTCTATCTTCCTCTCCATGTCACTCTCCTTTCATCCGTGTCCTTACCTTCACCCCGAGCATCAAGCCTCCCCCTGGGGGAGAGTCAACCCCCTCTCTTGTGGCTTCAGTCCCAGACCCCAGGCTTCAGACCCCAGACCCCAGACCCCAGACTTCAGGTATGACCGGGAACATGACCTCGGTGCGCAGGTCCGCGTCATCATCCACCTGGTCCGGTCCCACCAGGTACACCTCCCTGGGGGGTCCGGTGTAGTTGTAGCCGTTCTCTTTCATCCACAGGTCCAATGCCTGATATGCTTCCGCGATCTCGTGGTAGGGGCCCATGTGCAGGGTGGACGCCGCGAGCCCGCCGGGAAGCTCCCTGCCCCGCACGCGTTCCCTTCCCCCCATGGGCCGGATCACCGGCAGGCAGACCTCCATCTCGATGTCGCTCTCGTCCCACTCCTCGTCGTAATAGATGGACAGGGGAGGACCCGCGGGAAATTCTCCCCTCTCCCCCAGCAAGGCGAAGATCTCCCCGAAGGCAATACCGATCGCATCACCCAGCTTCTCGTAGGTTGTGTTGAATCGCACGCCCAGGATGAACTGGTCGGTGAGTTCTTTCAGGCTTACCTGCCTTCCCAGGTCCTGCCCCCCACCCTCGATCAGCCGCTCGATGGAGGAGACGATGGAATGGTATTCCTCCAGCTTCTTCTGGAGCTCTTTACGCTGCGCATCCAGTAGCGCCTGCCGCTGCACGGGATCGCGCTCACGCATGAAGACCTGGATGTCCTCCAGGGGCAGTTCAAGCGAGCGCAGCATGCGGATGAGGTTTGCCTCGTTGAGCTGGGCGGAGCTGTAATAGCGATAACCGCTCCTGGCATCGATGTGAGCGGGCTTGAGCAAGCCGCGCTCGTCGTAGAAACGCAGTGTCTTCACGCTCATCTTGCTTACGCGCGAGAACTCTCCGATGCTGAAGAGGCCGCTTTTTGTGGTCGTCATATCTCCCTCCCGTATACGTCTCCGCCGGCTGGGATGATGCGCGCATATCTATATTACCCACCACCTGGGACATCTACACCGCCAGGCCGCCTGGGGTCAGCCCCTCATTCTTCACATCAAGGGTCAGGCCTCCACGGTCGCGGCTTCATTCCCGCAATATGCCGGCGGTATGCACCCGGAGGATATGCGTCTGCGGGAATGATAGTCCCGGTTGACTGAGCAGCGGCGCCCGCAACCGCACAGCATGTCATCGCCGCGGTCCATACTGACTGTGGACAAGTATGCAAGGTTCTTCTGCGATCTAGGGACGGCGGAAGCATGGATATCGAGGAGAAGCTCAGGATACTGGGGGGCGCGGCGCGCTATGACGTCTCCTGTTCCTCCAGCGGCGTGAGGAGGCCGGGTCGCGGTGGCAGGCTCGGCGACTGCACCAGCTTCGGCGTCTGCCACAGCTGGTCGGATGACGGGCGCTGCATCTCCCTGCTCAAGATCCTCTTCTCCAACCGCTGTATCTACGACTGCGCCTACTGCGCTAACCGCGCCTCCGTCTCGCGGCCCCGCGCCTCCTTCACACCGGAGGAGCTGGCGGAGCTGACCATGGACTTCTACCGCCGCAACTACATCGAGGGACTCTTTCTGAGTTCGGCGGTGTGGGTGAGCCCGGACTACACCATGGAGCGCCTCCTGCTCACGGCCGGCAAGCTGCGGCAGGAGAAGGGGTTCAACGGCTACATACACCTCAAGGCCATCCCCGGCGCCAGCCCCGAGCTCATCCGGCGGGCGGGCGTCTTCGCCGACCGCATGAGCGTCAATATCGAGTTGCCCACGGAGAAGAGCCTGCGCCTCCTGGCGCCGGACAAGAGGAAGGAGGATATCCTCGGCCCCATGGGCGACGTGGCTGAGCGTATCGACGGCAACCGGGAGGAGCGGAAGCACTTCAGGAAGGCGCCCGCCTTCGTGCCCGCCGGGCAGAGCACCCAGCTCATCGTGGGAGCCACGCCGGAGAGCGACCTGCGCATCGTGAGGCTGGCGGAGGGGCTCTACAATCGCTACCGGTTGAAGAGGGTTTACTATTCCGCCTTCGTACCCGTGTCCGACGACGCGCGCCTGCCCAGTCTGGAGAAACCGCCTCTCCTGCGCGAGCATCGCCTCTACCAGGCCGACTGGCTCATCCGCCACTACCACTTCTCCTCCGGGGAGATCCTGGACGAGGACCACCCCCAGCTGGACGAGGAACTCGACCCCAAGTCGGGGTGGGCCCTGCGCAACCCCCAGTTCTTCCCCGTGGAGGTCAATCGGGCAGATTACGAGACACTGCTGCGCGTGCCCGGCCTGGGGGTGAAGTCGGCGCGCAGGATCGTCTACGCCCGCCGCGTCCATTCCCTGGATTTCGAGGACCTGAGGAAGATCGGGGTGGTGCTGAAGCGCGCCCGCTATTTTATTACCTGCCGGGGCAGGTACTACACCCAGGCGAGGGTGAGTGAGGAGGATATCCGGCGCAATATCGGTAGCTTATACCGGCCGGCCGCCGTAAAGGTAAAGCGCTCTGACCAGCTCTCCCTCTTCGCCGCCGCCGGCGTGTTGCCGGGGGTCGAGGATGCCCTTTCCAGCGCGAGCGGGGAGCTGTAAACGTGCCGGACATCTTCGTCTACGACGGCGGTTTCGAGGGCCTGCTCACCACCCTTTTCCGGCTTCTGCAGGGGAGGGAGGAACCAGAGGATATCAGGGCCGAGGGCAAGGCGCTGCAGGAAAGCCTTCTGGCCGAGACGGTGATGGTACGTACGGACGCGGAGCTGGCGGAGAGGTTGTCGCGCGATATCTGCGAGCGTATTTCGTCCCGCGCCCTGCGCAACGTCCTGAACGCTTTCCTGTCGGGGAGGGAGGGCGCGGAGTACAACATCTACCGTTACCTGCGCCTGGGATGGGAGCTGGGAGCGGACGTCGACGCGCGCCTGGGTGACGAGCACGTGCACGCCGTGCACGGGATGAGCAGGTGTACGGCACGGGAGGCGCACCGTATGCGAGGTTTCCTCCGCTTCCGCCAGCTGGAGGATGGTATGTATTACGCTCCCATGCGCTCGCAGTGCGACGTACTCTCCCTGGTCGCCGGGTATTTCACGGCCCGTATGGGGGACCAGGACTGGGTTATCCACGACCTGGTCCGGGAGCAGGCCGCCTTCTGCTTGGCTGGGGAGCTGGCGTTTTGCGATCTACCGGGTTTCGATCCGCGCTTCAGCGGGGAGGAGGAGCTCTGCCAGGAGCTGTGGAGGATGTACTACAAGACCATCGCCGTATCCGAGAGGCGCAACTCACGCCTGCAGAAGAGCTGTATGCCCATGAAGTACTGGAGCATCCTCGTGGAAGAGCCCGCCAGACCCGGGGGTCGAGCCTCGGAATGGGCCTAATCGGGCCGCTGGGCCTGGCATTGACGGTTGCGGTTTATAAGGATTGCGGTCCGTGTATAATTGTCTTAAGGACTACACTGCCAAGGAGGTGGTGAGATGAGGATCACGAAGATCCCCAGGCGCAAGGGCGGCACTTGCAAGTGCAACAAGAGCTGTGGCTAGCACGCCCGAGCATTGAGGGGGCCTCCGGGCCCCCTCATAATCCCATACCTTCTGGTAACCGGAAATTACAGGGTCCGAGTCTAAAGATAATCCATTACAACAGGCAATCAGATCTTCCCAGCCAACCCCCTCATTATGGCTTCGATATCCTTTGCGAGCTGCCCTTCTCGTTTGAGGCAACTTTCGGTGCGCCGGTAAGACTCCGAAACGCCCGAACAGCTTATATCTCGTAACGCCTCCGCGATTTCTCGGTTTTTCAAACGTGAGTATCTCTTTGCTAGATAGATGTACGATCTTTTAGCATCATGATAGACTTTGTTTGCAACGTATGGATTCTTCTTGAGGTCTTTTATGCCGTAGTAGCGACATACCTCTCGGTCTATTTCTTCCAGGGAAAGTTGTTTAAGGAGTTGCCAGAGGTGGTCGGGGTTCGTTGGACAGCTTTCTGTGATCCTTAAGTGGCATCCTGCTCATCACTATGCTGCCGCCTCTTCCTTTGGAAGCGTGTCCCAG
>QZKE01000057.1 GCA_003598015.1 Actinomycetota bacterium
GTAGGCGAAACGCAATACCTGACCCACACCCTACGGGGAAAAGAACGCATGGGCGCGAGCAGACGGGCAACCCCGGGAACCAGCCTTGTCGCCGGGCCGAATAAGCACTAGTGGAGCGAGGACCGTTACTACCGGGCAAGGAGAGGGGAGGGGAAATAAAAAGGAGGAGGGGTGGAACCCCTCCCCTTTTTTGAGCTATCTATCTATTCCCAGACGTACTTCTCTCTCTCGGCCGCGGGTTCCTCGGCGGGCTCTTCCTCGGCGGTCTCCTCGACCTCGACCGCTACTTCTTCCTCGACGGGGGCCGCTACCTCTTCGACAACCACATCGCTGTCTTCATCGGCTTGCGCACCTTCGGGCAGTACCTCTTTTTCCACTCCCGCCGAATCGGCTGCCGCGGCGAGATCCGCCTTGGTGGTGTATTCCTCGTATTCGATGAGCAGGCTCTGGCTCTTCACCAGTAGCCCGCGCATGGGCGATATCTGCTGTACGATCTGGTCGCGGATGGCGGAAAAGGAGGAGAGGATATGGGTCTTCTCGCGCTCCAGGTCCTCGAGTATACGGTCGCTGCGGTCCTGGGCGCGCTTGATGATGGCGGCGGCCTGGCTGCGTGCTTCCTGGAGGATGTTGCCGGCGCTCCTCTGGGCGTTCATCAAGGCGGTCTGCAGCGTCTTCTGCATCTCGTCGAACTGGGAGACCTTGCGGTCCATGCTGGCTACGGCGTCCTCCAGTTCCTTGTTCTTATTAGCCAGTTTCTCCAGCTCGTCGGCTACGCCATCCAGGAAGGAGTCTACCTCCTCCTTGTCATAGCCTTCCGTGCTGACGGTGCTGAACTCTTTAAGATGGATGTCCATCGGGCTGATCGCCACTGCCATCTCCTCCTTCAAGAAGGTCCGCCGCCTCCAGTAGGCAGCTTGTCGGCCTCACCCTAGAATATTATAATCTCCCTGGTTTTTACGCTACTATAACAGCTTTTCAGTCAATTTGCGATAAACCGGACTACGTTCACAATCAGGTACACAGCCACACCTGATAATACAGATTCTTAAGCAAGAAACGTGGATTACCAAGGCTTGACTTGTCCAACCTCATCATCCTCTACCCATACTTCTTGCACAAGAACCAGAATACTATAATTAGTATTCTTCCTAGCGGCCCTGGCATCCTTCCGGGCCTGGCAAGTGTATCTTTTGCGCGACCGCCCCCGGGACCCTTAGCGGCTTATTCCCTCATTTCCCGGTCCGCCCGGGCGGCGGCTTCCATTGCTTCCCGAGGCTTGACATGTATTCATATATAATAGATGTTAATGTAGGCATATCTTCGGTAAACTTCCCAGTAAGAATACTGGAAGCACTTTAGGGTAAGCCGCCTGAAAGCGCAGGTGAGCAAGGGTTAAACGCTATTAAGGCGGTAGCTCGCGATGATGACCGGAGAGAGGAAAGCCGATCCCGTCTGGTGTTGGATTAAAGAGGGGAGAGCATAGGTGAGCTCCTTCAGGTTGCAGAAGTCCCGCTTCGTGAAGCCAAACATCGAGAAGATGGAGGCGAAAAGGGACGTAAACGGCCTCATCCAGGCCTTGAAGAACGAAAACGTCAATCTGCGCATAAACGCCGCCCTGGCCCTGGGCAAGCTAAAGAGAGCCCGGGCTGTAGCCGCGCTCATCGAAGCCCTCAGGGATGACGACGAGGACGTTCGCTGGGGAGCGGCATGGGCCCTGGGGGAGATAGGCAAGCCCGCGGCGAGACCTCTTATCCAGGTACTCAACGACGAAGACGGCGACGTGCGATGGAAAGCGGCGTGGGCCCTCGAGAAGATAGGCAAACCGGTAGTGGAGTCTCTTATCCAGGCGCTCAAGGTGGAGTCGGGGGAAGCAAAGGCAAAGGTGTCACTGGTGCTCGGTTCCATAGGTGATATCAGGGCGGTCAGGCCGCTCGTGCAGGCCTTGAGGGATGAAGACGAGAATGTACGCTGGGGCGCGGCATGGGCCTTGGAAAAGATAGGCAGCGCCGCGGCGAAGGCACTGGCAAAATCCCTCAGCGATGAAGATCCCGAGGTGCGCAGGGATGCAGCTATTGCCCTGGGGATCATCCGCGATGTATCGGCCATTGATCCCTTGCTGGTCGCCATGGGAGATGAGGATGCAGGAGTACGGCGGGATGCGGCAACAGCGCTTATCAATATCGGGGACAAGAAAGCCATCTCCAGCCTGCAGCTCCTGCTCAAAGACAACGATGAAGACAAACGGCGGCTGGCGGCCGCCGTACTGGGAAGCCTGGGCTGGCAGCCGGACGAGGAAGTCGATAAACTGCACTTCTTTATCGCCAACCGGCAGTGGGAAGAAGTCGTGAGCATGGGGGAGGAGTCCATGCTGCCTCTTCTGAAAGCCTTGAAGGAAGAGAGCTGGGAGGTACGCAGACAGGTAGCCCTGGCCTTAAAGGCGAAGGGTGAATCAATGATAGAGACGCTCATTTCCGCGCTGGATATTGAGGATGAAGACGTGCGCCGCGAAGCGGCGCTGGTGTTCAAGGAACTCGGCGACGAGACCACCATGGACGAGCTTATCGCGGCCCTCGGCAACCGGGACTGGTTCGTGCGCCGTAGTGTAGCTCTTACCCTGGGAGAGATCGGAAACGAAAGGGCTATTGAGCCCCTGATCACGGCGTTGACGGATGAAGACGAAGACGTCCGCCGGGTTGCCGCCTGGGCACTGGGCAGGCTGGGGGAGATGGCGGTTGATCCCCTCCAGGTGGCACTTGGTGAAGGCAGTGCCGAGAAACGCCGCGGTGCGGCCTGGGCCCTGGGTGTAATCGGGGACGCAAGCGCCTGCGGCAAGCTTATCGCGGTACTGAAGGACGAAGACGAGGACGTCCGCCGCGGTGCGGCCTGGGCCCTTTCCGAGATCGGCGAAGAGGCCAGGGAGCCCTTGAACCAGGCCCTGGCGGACGAGGATGTCCACGAGATCGTGGAGGAGATACTGGCCAAGCTGGGCGCTAAGACAGCAGCGGAGGTTGCACAGCCCGAACCGGTCGATGAGATATCCATAGTGAGGGAGGCCGCCCTCGAGGTGGCGGTGGAGGCACCCGTTCAACCCGAGGCGGAGGAGAAAGAGGAAGAGATAGCGGAGGTCGCCTCGGCGGTCATGGACAAGCTGGGCTGGAAACCGGATGACGAAGCCGGGAAAGCCGACTACTTCATCGCCAAACGGCAATGGGACCAGGTTACCGAACTGGGGGACGCGGCTGTCTACCCCCTTATCCAGGCATTGGGAGACGCAGATGAAGAGGTTCGCGGAAGGGCGGCATGGGCACTGGGTGTCATCGGCAACGTCAGGGCGATAGGCGCTCTTATCGAGAGATTGGCGGACACGGAAAGAGATGTCAGGGTCAAATCGGCGGGTGCCCTGAAAAAGATCGGCAACGCGTCCGTCGACCCCCTTATTGACGCCCTCAAAGCGGATGACCCGGATCTGCGCAGGGAATCCGCGCGGGTCCTGGGCGAGATCCGGGACATCCGCGCTACCGCGCCGCTCATCCGGGCGCTCAGGGATGAAGACGAAAAAGTGCGCGGCAGGGTAGCGAACGCTTTGGAAAAAATAGGAAAGCCGGCCATGGAGTCGCTCCAGGAAGCCATGCACGATGAAGACCCCAATGTGAGGCAGTTGGCATCATCCATACTGACGAGGTTGGGTTGGAAGCCTTCAGAGGCCGAGATGCCTCCAGTACTCGAGATACCCGCGGAGGAAGAACTGCCGCCCGTACCCGAGATGCCTCCAGCGGAGGAGGCCGCAGTAGTGGAGATGCCCCCCGTGGAGGAGGAAGCCGTCACGGAAGAGATGTCCGCAGCGGAGGAGGCCGCGGTGCCGGTGCTGCCGTCCGTTCCCATGGCGCCGGTGGAGGAAGAAGTAACAGCGAGCAGGGCGAGAGGGTTGATCCTGGACGGGAAGTGGGAGCAGGTGGTCGCCCTGGGCGAGGAGGCCCTGGACACACTGCTGGAGGCCTTGCGGGAGGACGATCCGGATGTGCGCCGCGGCTCGGCCTGGGCCCTGGGAGTCATACGGGACAATAGGGCGACAGAACACCTGATCGGCGTTCTGGACGACCCCGATACCTCGGTTCGCCGCGGTGTCGCCTGGGCATTAGGGGTCATAGGAGATCCGGCTGCTACGTTGGCCCTTACCGGTTCCCTGGACGATGAAGATGCGGAGATGAGGCGCAAGACGGCCTGGGCCCTGGGGGAGATCGGAGATGAAAGGGCCATCGAGCCGCTCAGCGGGGCCCTCGATGACGAGGACGAGGATGTGCGCCGCGTATCCCTGCTCGTGCTGGAGAAGCTGGGTTGGAAACCGCCCGATGAGGCGGAGGAGATACGCAAGCTCATCGCGGGAAGGCAGTGGGACCGCCTGGCCGGCCTGGGAGACGTAGCGGTCGAGTCGCTGATAGAGGCCCTGCAGACCGGGGACGGCGATACGCGCTTGAAGGCGGCCTGGGCCCTGGGGGAGATCGGTGACAACAGGGGTCTGGATACGCTTATCCTGTCGCTCGAGGACATCGAGGCGGCCGTGCGCGAGAAAGCGGCCCTGGCCCTGGGAAGAATCGGCGATGAAGCCGCCATCGACCCGCTCGTCCACACCATAGAGGACCCGGATGAGAGAGTACGATCCGCCGTGACCGCGGCCCTGAAGGATCTGGGATGGGAGCCGGCCGCGGAACCCGTCCCCGCCCCCGAGCCCGCAGTGGAAGAAGTGGTGGTCGAGGAGGTAGCGGCCGAGCCCGCGCAGGTGGAGCCGGCCGCGGAACCCGTCCCCGCCCCCGAGCCCGCAGTGGAAGAAGTGGTGGCGGAAGTCGCTATGGAGCCGGCGAAAGCACTCTCACCCATGGAGGAAGCCGCGCGCTTGATCGCCGGGGGTGAATGGGCGGCCGTGGCCGACCTCGGAGAGGCGGCGGTTGTGCCCCTCATCCACGCCCTGGTGGACGCGGATTGGAGCGTACGCAGGAAGGCGGCCCGGGTCCTGGGAGAGATCGGTGATCCCGCCGCCTCCGAGCTGCTCAAGGTATTGGAAAGCCCCGATGAAGACGTGCGCGCCCTGGCGGCGGAGGTGCTTGCCAGGCTGGGAGTGGAGACGGGCGACGGTGCCGAACAGGCTCGCCGTTTCATAGCGGCTAAGCAGTGGGAACAGGTGGCGGAGATCGGATATCCGGCGGTAAACCCACTCGCGCATGCCTTGAAAACCGGGGACGCCGAGGTACGTAGACAGGCGGCGGCAGTGCTGGGTATCCTGGGCGACGAGCGGGGGGTGGAGGCGCTCGCACATGCGTTACGTGATGGCGACACCGAGGTGAGGAGAAAGGCCGTCTGGGCCATGGGAAAGATAGGCGGCGAAAGCGTGATAGAGCCCCTGATGCAGGCGATGCGGGACGCGGATGGCGACGTCCGCGCCAAAGCCGCATCCTTCCTGGAGCGGCTCGACCGGGTGCCTCGCGAAGGAAGCGACAGAGCCGTTTATCTCATCGCCAAGAAGAAGTGGGACAAGCTGGCGGAACTCGGAGATGCCGCGGTGCAACCCCTTGAGAACAGGCTCGAGGACGAGGATGCGCAGGTGCGCGAGGAGGTCCAGTGGATACTGGACGAGATAAAGAGCGCCAGGGAGATGGAGGCCCTCTTCAAGAGCCTGAAGAAGGATTGAACGGAGTTATACCTGTCTCGATCGTCACCTTCCGGCGGCGTTATTCCAGCGCATGACGAGCCGTGGTCCGGCAACGGGAGTAAGGCATGGACGTAGAAAAAGCAATACGCGAGCGGCGCAGCGTGCGCAAGTACGCAGGGGAAAAAGTCAGCGAGAAGGAAATCTCGGCCATCCTGGAGGCGGCCAGGTGGGCTCCCTCGGGGCTGGACAATCAGCCCTGGAGGGTGGTCATCGTCGAGGACAGGAGCAAGGCGGGTGAGCTCGCGGCCTGCACCCGGTACTCCGCCATCGTTACCGGAGCGCCCCTGCTGCTGGCGGTATTCCTGGACCTCGAGGCCTCTTACGACCGCGACAAGGACATCATGGCCATCGGGGCCTTCATCCAGAACGCTCTCCTCGCCGTGCACTCCCGGGGATTGGGAGCCGTGTGGCTGGGGGAGATCCTCAAGAGCAAGGAGAGGGTGAGGGAGATCCTGGGAGTGCCCGAAGGGAATGAGTTGATGGCGGTGGTAGCGGTCGGGAAGCCGGCCGAAACGCCGCAGGACGGCACGCGCAAGCCGGTCGCGGACATCCTCATCAACAGGTTCTAGGCATTCCGTTCCGCCCGGTATCGGCCTCTCGCTATGCGTTTTCCCGCCTCGTGGCGGGCCCATGGAGGGCATCGTCCCGCGCCGGATACACGGCTTTCAAGTGACCTTGCGTTCATGCCCCTTCCAGAAATCCTCCCGTACTTTCATGGCGTCGATCTTCATGATCGGTGTTTTGGGCAACGTATCCACGAACCTGACGATACGGGGGCACTTGTAGCCCGCCAGACGCTCCCTGCAGAAAGAGGTGATCTCGTCGGCGGTCAGGGGGACACCCTCTTTTGTAACGATGGCCGCCGCCACCGTTTCCCCCCATCTCTCATCCGGAGCGCTGACCACGGCGGCTTCGCTCACCGCCGGGTGCTGGTAGAGAATATCCTCCACCTCTTTGGGATATACGTTCTCCCCCCCGGTGATGATCATAAACTGCTTGCGGTCGACGATATAAAGATAGCCGTCCTCGTCGAAATAGCCCATGTCGTTGGAGTACAACCAGCCCTCCTTGATGCGATCGGCGGTCTGTTCCGCATCTCTCCAGTAACCTTTCATGACGTTGGGGCCTTTGATGATTATCTCCCCTACCTCTCCCGACGGAAGCCCGTTTCCCTCGCCATCCACCACCCTGACCTCGTTATGCAGGGCTTCCCTGCCGGCGGACTGCAGGTGTTTCCTGGCGGCAGGATCGCTGGAGAGAAGGTGGTCTTCGGCTCCAAGTACGGTGGCCAGAAGCGTGCATTCGGTAAGCCCGTATCCCTGGGAGAACCTGGGCTGCATCGCGGCAAGACACTTCTCCAGCACCGCCATGGGGATGGGGGAACCTCCGTAGGTCACATTGCGCAGGGAAGAGAAATCATACTCCGCGAATTGCGGGTCGTTGACTATCCAGTTGAGCAGTACGGGAACCAGATTGATATGGGTTATTCCCTCCTGCGCGAAGAGTCCCATGACGTGATGGAGATCAAGCTTCTTGTTGAGGACCGATTTCGCCCCGATGTAATGGGCGATGAGGGTCTGCCAGATGGTGAGGTGGAAGGGGGGGAGAACCTGAAGGGTGATGTCATCCGCCGTCAGGTCGCCGTAGATGAGGATGGTGCGCATGACGGTGAAGAAGTTGCGATGGGTGAGCATGGCGCCCTTGGGGAGCCCCGTGGTCCCCCCCGTGAAGGAGATGAGGGCGACCTCGTCCTCTCCGACCTCGCTGCCGGGTTCGGAGGGGGAGGATGAGGCGAGGATATCCTCGTAGTCGAGCATACCCGCAACGGCTCCGTCGAAGGATACCAGCACCTCCACGTTTTCCATGCGCTCAAGGTTCTCCTGCACGAAATCGTGATACTCCGCTCCGACGAATAGAATCCTCGATTGCGAGAGGTCGAGGAGGTAGAGCATCTCCGTGGGACCCAGGCGGTAATTGACGGGTGCCATGATGGTGCCGATCTTGAAGCTGGCGTAGTAGAGCTCGTAGTACTGGTTGCAGTTCTGCGCCAGCGCGGAGATGGTATCTCCCGCCTTGAAGCCCCGGTGCAGGAGCCAGTTGGCCAGGCGGTTGATCCTGTCGTTGAAGGTGGACCAGCTGATGCGACGGTCCTCGAAGACCAGGGCCTCCCTCGCCGGGGACAGCCTGGCGTATCTGCCGGGGATATCCCCCAGGGTCCTCATCTCAGCTCCCGCCTTCGGAATCGTATAGGCCCGCGCGCCTTTCCAGGAACCTGTCGATCTTCCTGCGATGCCGCGGTGAGTTCACGGGCCAGTTCTCGGGCAGGTACTTCTCGTAACCGACCAGGGGATTGACGGTGCAGCTCACCTTGGTGGCCTCGAAGATGGAGAGCAGGCAGTTGCAGCAGCGGGTGCACCTGACGATATCCTCCACGCGGCCGGCCTTGACCTTGTTGGGCCAGTCCGGGTCGGCCACCACCGCGCGAGCCAAAGAAACGACGTCCGTCACTCCCTCCTCGATCGCTTTGATGGCGTTCGCGGGATCGTGTATGCCCGGGACCAGCACGGGCAGTTTGAAGCGCTCCCTGAAGCTATGGGCGTGGCGGTTCATCATGTTGTCCTCGTAGGGAAACATGGTATTGCATGCGTCGTAGCATCCGGAAGAGGTATTGATGTAGTCGATGTAGGGCTCGCACATCCCCAGCACATCCAGTACCTCCTGGTGATGCATGCCGTCCGGCAGCTCCTCGTCGCCGGATATGCGGATGCCGATACAGAAGTCCTCGCCGCAGGCCGCCCTTGCCTTGCTCAGCATGTTGACGATGTGGCGGGCCCGGTTCTCCAGGCTGCCCCCGTACTCGTCCGTCCTGCGGTTGGTCCTCGGGGAAAGGAAATTGGCGCCCAGGTATCCGTGGGAGGCATGAAGCTCCACGCCGTCGCCCTCCATCTCTTTTACCAGCAAGGCCGCCTCGGCGAACCTGTCCTCCAGGTAGACGATCTCGTGGTGTTCCAGGGGCCTGGGGATCTCGCCGTCGATGAGGGAGCGTATCTTGGGGCTCCGCTCGCCGATGAGGTCGTATACCATATTCTCGAAGGGATAGTACTCCTCGTCGCTGAGCCCTTCCACGATGTCGAGGTCGATGAGCTTCATCTCCTCCGGAAAGCGGGACTTCAATCCCTTGTGAAACGCCCTTACCGAATAGCGCATATCTACCTTGTGGGCGACGGCGGATGGGGCGGCGGATGGAACGCCGCTGGCGACATGGTGCTTGCCCTGATATCCGAAACCCGTCATGAGCTGGCAGATGACCTTGCAGTCGTAGTCATGCACGGCGCGGACCAGCTCGTTGAAGATACGGCCGTAGCGGAGATCGCTCATGCGCGCGTTGACGGTATGCGAGGTCCCGTGCCAGTCGTCATTGATGGGCACGGTGGCCTCGGTGATGACCGCGCTCACGCCTCCCCTGGCCCGGGATATGTACCAGGCCTGGGTCTGTTCGTCTCCGAACCCCTCCGGATCGGACATGATCATGTTCATGGGCGACATCACCAGTCGGTTCTTGAGCTCCAGTTTGCCGTTGAGAGAGATGGGTTCGAAAAGCCTGTCATAATCGGACATCATGCTCCTCCTTCAAGCCCGTTGCCGGCGGTTCCGCAAAGCCCGCCCTGAGATCCCGCCTCCCCGGCCCCCCTGCATCGTTGCGCCCATATCAGGTTCCCTCCATTCGCTCCCTCGCCAGATCGACGATACCCTTGACGCCCTCCTGGCGCATTATGTTCTGAAACTCGCGGTCGGCCTGGTGGCAGTGGGCGAGGATGTCCATCTCCGAGCCAAGTACGATGGCGTCCCTGACCCCCAGGCGGTCGTAGATGAAGCGGAAGCAGAACTTCCCCAGCCGCACCGTTTCCGGGAGGATTCTGGAGATTATCTCGGCCGTCTCCATTACGTGACCCTCCAGCTTGTCTCGCGGGAGGCACTTGTTGACCAGGCCGCAGTCTTCCGCCTCCCGCCCGTTGAAACCCTTGGTTATCATGAGCTCCTTGGCTTTACGTATGCCTATGATCCAGGGAAGGATCAGGGAGGGAGAGAAGGCCACGCTCACCGTGGAGATAGGCCAGTAGGTGAAGACGGATTCCTCGGAGCAGAAAGCGGCATCCGCGAAACAGCTCAACTCTATGCCTCCCGCGATAGCGGTGCCGTCTATTTTGCAGATAACCGGCTTGTTGTAATCCCACCATCGCTGGTACCAGTCGCGCCGCAGGAATTCCAGGAACTCCCTCCATGACTCCTGCGTGGTGGGCGGGGAACCCACGGGTATCTCCTCTGAGATATCATGGCCGGCGCTGAACACCGGGCCCACCGCGTCCAGGATCACCACCCTGCACTCCTCGCTTCTCTCGGCCTTTCCCAGGGCATCCCAGACCTCCGCCATCAGTTGCTTGCTGAGCGCGTTGCGCCGCTCGGGATCGTTGAGGGTCAGACGGCAAACGACGCCCTCCCTGAAGGTTATCTTCTCGTAATCCACGTTCTGCCCCTTTCCTGGTTTGCCTTCTCATTCTCGAATGGAGCGATAAGTCATTCCAACTATGTTGTATATTGAAATTATGCGGTAATAGAGCCCTTAAACATTAATAGAACAGTACAAATGAAAAGTCAAGGCAGGACTATTGTTGACCGATAACATCTATAACTACATAATATAACTACATAGTTTGGCCGTGTTTCTGGTTCAGTTATCGCGGGAGGTCCGAGATGGGCAAGGGTGAAGTTGCAGACCTTCGTATATCCGACCTGGAGAAGATGACGGGGGTCGGGAGAAGCGCTATCCATTATTATCTGCGCAAAGGACTGCTGTCCCCTCCCCGCCGCTCGGGGCAGACCATGGCCTATTACGATTCCGGCCACGTACAGGATCTCAAGGCCATAAGGCGATGGCGCAGGGAGGGCTTCCCCCTTGGCATGATCGAGCGGAAACTGGGGGAAGCGAGAAGGAAGAGGGGCGAGAAAGGCGGAGAAAGAGAGCCGGCGCGTATGGACCGCAGGCAGCAGATACTGGATGCGGCGGTGGAGGTTTTTGCCCGCAAAGGTTTTCATAAGGCCAGGATCAGCGATATCACCGGGGCTGCCGGGGTCGGCTACAGCACCTTTTACCTCTATTTCCCGAATAAGCTGGACCTGCTGGCTCAGGGCGTGGATGAGATCCTCCAGGCCATGTTCGCCGACGTCATCGAGGAGATCAAGCACGAGGCCAATCCGCTGAAGCGCCTGAGAAAGAGGGCAGAGGTGGCCGTGGTGGCGCACCCCGAATTCATCGATATCCTCTCGGTGCTGCGCGGGACTACGGAAGATGAGCCCCGCCTGGATGCAAAACGCCGGGAACTCTACGATTACATCGCCGAACATGTATCGAGAGATCTCGGGAAAGCCGTAAGGATGGGACTGATACCGCCGCTGGACGTGGAGACGACGGCCTTTATGCTGGTGGTCGGGGTACTGGAATCCGCCGCCCTTCTCTCGCGCAAGGACCAGGCATACGACGCAAACCGGCTGCTGGACTGTTTTCAGCATATCCTGCTGCCCCACGGAAGCCCGTAAGGCGAGAGGGTAGCAGGGAAGGCCGGGCTGTTCACGACCCCTGCGTATCCGTGCTGCGCGCATGGATCCTGGCGGCGGCACGCGAGTTCCATGCACTCCGTCAACCCTGCCTCCAGCCCGCAGGGGAGGGAGCCTTGCTCCGGGTAAGGGGGCAGCCTGCCGGCCGTGGTGCGGGAACCCCCTCACAGACTGGCATATAAACCCAGCGGAGCCATGGTCACGGACGCAGACACTCCGGTCTCCCCGGATTCACGCCCGACCCCAGGGTTGATTGCGGGAAAGGCGGTTCCAGCTGCGTCATCCTTCCAGGCCGTTTCAACCTCACGCGGAGCCGGATATGCTTATCTTCGAGCACCCCCGTTTTATACGGCGATCCTTCTCTTGCTCGTATCCACTCCCAGCAGCCCGGCCAGGTTGAGGCCGAAGATCTTGGCGCGGTCCTGGTCGGTGAGGGCGGGATAGCCGTAACCTTTCTGCATGTCCTCGGGGAACTGGAAATCCCTCAGCCCGAGAACTGCTCCGGCGACCTGGGCTCCGAAGCCGGCGTAATCCGTGCCCCAGATGATCTTGTCGGAACCCACGAAGCGCATGGCCTCCCCGAGGATCTTGGCGAACTTGCGTGGCGTCGCCAGGGCCCAGGGCACCAGAAGGCTCAGGCAGACATATACGTTGGGATGTCCCATGGCCACCATGTTGAGGTCGTCGCAGTAGGGGTAGCCCATGTGGAAGGCGACGATCTTGAGCTCGGGGAAATCCCTGGCCACGTCGTCCAACAGGATGGGGAGGGCGTACTTGCTCTTTCCCGGTGGCACCCAGCAGAAGCCGGTGTGGATGTCGAGGACGATGCCCAGCTCCTCGGCCTTGGCATAGAAGGGCCAGAGGTCGGGGTCGTTCATATAGGTATCCTCGGGGGGATAGAACTTGAATATCTTCGCCCCCCGCTCCTTCACCCAGTACTCCAGCTCCCAGATGGTGTTCTTCACGCCCTTGAACTTGATGGGGGATATGTTGGGCTGGTACATGAAACGGTCGGGGTGGGTGTCCACCACCCGAGCCATCTCCCCATTGCTGACCCAGCGGCTGGTGTAGCCGGTGGTATCCATCATGGACTCCGGCAGCAGACAGGCTATGTCCACCCCGTACTTGTCCATGTACGCAAGGAGGGCTTCCGGGTCCTCCTGCTTGGTCATCTCCTCGGGATCCAGGAGCCCCAGCACCTCCATGGGCGTGCCCATTATCAGGGGCATGCGGATGTTGTCTATCGCACGCCACCACATCTGCACCCCGGGGAAGTGGTTGATGGGCTCCATGTCGCCGATAAGGTGGGGCTCGGGGTCGATCTTGAAGAAACCGTCCTTCTCAAAAACGTCACTCATGATAGCCTCCTTTGTTCAAGCCGCTCTCAATCGGTGTTCCTGTCTCTGACAAGTGCTCCCCTCCTGCGTCGCCGGTCTCAGCCGGGTAGACCCTGCAGAGCAACGCCCGCAGCTGGTAGGTGCCCATGGCCGGGTCGTAGGGCGGGCCGTTGTCGGTGAGCAGGTTGGCATTGGATTTCCATACCCCATGTTCAGGCCCTTTCTCCTCGGGGAACCACCAGCCGTGTTCCACGCTTACGACCCGGGGGTCGATAGTATCGGTGAGTCTGGCACGCTGCGTGATCTTTCCGCGCCGGGTTTCTATGTATACCCAGTCTCCCTCTACTATTCCCAGATGCTCCGCCATCTCCGGGTGTATCTCCACCAGCGGTTCGGGATGCTTCCGTCTCAGGAATGGGATCTGGCGGTGCTCGGAGTGGAAGAAATGGGCGATCCTGGCCCCGGTTATGAGGATGAGGGGATACTCCTCATGCAACTCGGGTGTGCTCACCGGGCTCTCGGGCGGCTCCTCGTAATAAGGCAGGGGATCATAACCCAGGCGCTCCAGCATCTGCGAGCAAAGCTCGACCTTGCCGGAAGCGGTGAGGAACATCCCCATCTCCTTGTACTTCCCATATCTCAAGGGTGGAGAGACGTGCCCTTTCTCTTTCAGTTCCTCAAAAGTCAGGCCCAGCGGCTCCAGTTGACGGTCGAGGACCTCTCGCAGGGGTTCGGTTCCCACCTCCAGGCCCATCCGCTGCGCCAACTGTATCATGATATCTTCGTCCTGCCGGCATTCCCATCGGCTGGCCAGTTTTTGCTGAGCCAGGACGTGCAGGTCTGCGGCTATGGGGAAGGCCTGCAGGCCGTCCGCCTCAAGCCAGGTGGCGGCGGGGAGTACCAGATCGGCCAGTTCGGCCGTGGGGGTCATGTATATGTCCGTTACCACCAGGAGGTCCAGATTCATCAGGGAGGCATAGACCTCCCGGGGATTAGCGTAGGTCGAAAGGGTGTTGTTGCCGAAGACGAGAAAGGCCTTCACGGGGTAGGGCTCGCCGGTGCGCATGGCTCTGAAGACAGTGGGAGCGTGCGCAGCCGGCATGATGGCGCCGTTGCCTCCGAGTATCCTGTAGGTGTCCCCTCCCAACCTTTTGTCCCTCGCCTCATTGGAGAGGTTTTCTGCCAGGAAGGGGAAGAAGCCTATGGGGCGCGTGCCGCATACCCAGCCGCCGGGAACGTCGATATTGCCGGTGATGGCTGGGAGCATTGCCAGGGCACGGCAGGTCTGGAAGCAGTTGGGGGTGTGCTCGACGGCTACTCCCCACTCCAGGGTGGCGGGCCGGGAGGTGGCGAAGAGGCGCGCGGCCTCGCGTATCTTCTCCGCCGGGACCCAGGTGATCTCCTCCGCCCACGCCGGGGTATATGCCTCGACCCGCTCGGCCAGCTCCTCGAAGCCGCTGGTCCAGTTGTCGACGAACTCGCGGTCATAGAGATCATCTCCGATGATCACGTTGAGCATGGCCAGGGCCAGGGCATCGTCGGTGCCCGGGCGCAACTGCAGCCAGAGCTCGGCCTTCTCCGCCGTCTCGCTGCGGCGGGGGTCCACGACGATAAGGCGTGAGCCCCTCTTCAGACTGTCGCGCAGGGGGAACTGGAGCTCGCCGTCGGGCCCACTCGTAAGTGGGTTATGACCCCAGACGAGGATACACGCGGGATTGACCTCCCCGTAGTAGTCGCAGACGAAGAACTCGCCGAAGGTGATAACGGAGGTGTTCAGGCGGGGGATGAAGCATTGGGCGCAGCCGGGCTCGCACCAGTTGGGAGTGCCCAGGGCGTTGGCCAGCCTGACCACGTAGTTAAAGTGGCGCCGGCCCGTCCCCTGCCCCAGGGCGATGGACTCCGGGCTGTATTCCTGGCGGATGTTTTGGAGCCTGCCGGCGATCTCATCCAGGGCCTCGTCCCAGGAAAGGCGTTCCCACTTTCCTCCGCCCCGCTCCCCTGCCCGCTTCATTGGATACCTCAAGCGATCGGGGTGGTTGAGGTGCTCCAGGCTGGCCCGCCCCTTCGCGCACATCCTCCCCCGGTTCAGGGGCGATTCCTTATCCCCCTCTATCCTTACGATCTCTCCATCCTCGAGGTATACCAGGACGCCGCATCCACCGTGACACATCTTACAAGAGCTCTTAAAGACCTTATCGCCCATTCCGTTGCCCTTCCTATCTGTTGGTGATAGACGGCCCGTGCGGTCCCGTGTGGGCTGTCGTCCTATCTCACCAGATCCAACAGCGCCTCGAGATCCCTTGTCTTCCGGTACATCGGTTTCTCAGCCTTGATCTCCTCGTAACCCAGCACTTCCCCGGTCTTCTCGTAGTGCTCCAGCACTTCCCTGGGGCCGAAACGGTGCAGGGGGCAGACGTTGATGCACACGGCGCAGGTATGCCAGCCGGTGAAGAAGGCCCAGCACTTGAGGTCGTTGATCTTGCGCTTGTATACGCCCCGCCACCACATCGGTCTCTCCGGGATGGCCTTGGCCGGGCACTTGGCCGCGCACAGCAGGCACTTCTCGCAGAACCCCGCCAGGCCGCGGTCAGCGGGTCCGTCCAGGGGCAGCTCCGCGTCCACGGTGATCATGCACCAGCGCTGACGGGGGCCGAACTCCGGGGTGATGACGCCGCCGAAGGCGCCCAGTTCGCCCAGGCCGGCGGTGATGGCGTGCACGGGATAGACGACCGCGCCGTTGAAGGCCACGCGGGCGGAGCAGGACACACCCTGGCGGCGGATGAAGTTAGCCAGCCGGTGCACCGCGCCTCCCGCCCGGCGGTATACGTCGTAGTCGGGGTAGCGGCGCAGGCGGTAGTTGGGCGCCTGCATGAGCCATTCCCTGCGCATCTCCATGCCCAGCACCACCGCCCTCGGGTAAGGGAAGTGGTCGTCGCCGCCGTCTACCACGAAACGCCGGTCGAGGAGGGTCACACCGCAGAGGGCGAAGCCCAGGGAGGCGGCGCGATCCTTTATGTCCTGCTTGAGGCGCGCCGGGTCAGGGCGGTTCCCCGCGTACTTCTTCACCATGTAAGCGTCCACCCGGTCCTGCATGGTCTCCATGTAGACCAGTGCGGGGACGGCGGGCAGGATCTCGGTCAGCACCTCGCGCCGGTGGTGGGTCACCACGTAACGCAAGGTGTTGTTGCCCCGCAAGGGAGGAACGTTCTCCTGCAGGGGATCCACCTCGCTGTAGAGGTTGAGTTCCTCCGGCCGGTACTCCAGGTTGGGGATCAGCGCAACGCGGTCCTCCGCCACGTCGTTGGGGCGGAACCTCACGTGCTGCCCCCGGTATCTCCTCAGACGCATCGTCTTACCCTTTCCTCACACTTTTTGGATTCTGCATAGCCAGCTGCGCAGGCATTCCGAGCCGGAATCGGGGTCGTATTCCATCTCCCCGAAGAGGAGGTTGACGTTGCTCCTATGCCAGCCGTGACCGGGTGCCTCATCCTCGGGGAACCACCAGCCGTGTTCGGCGCTTACCACGTCCGGCGCGATGCCCTCCCATAACCTTGCGCGCATCTTCACCCTGTCCTGGGGCGTCTCCACCCACACCCAGTCGCCATCCTCTATGCCCAGGGACGCGGCGGTCTCGGGGTGTATCTCCGCCAGGGGGTCGGGGTGCTTTTCCCTCAAACTGGAGATCTGCCTGCCCTCGCTGTGAAAGAACTCCCTAATCTTCGCCCCGGTGGTCAGGATGAGGGGATATTCCCTCGCCACTTCCGGCGTGGACAGGGGAGACATGGGGGGCTCGCGGTAGACGGGCAGGGGCGGCGCCCCCATGGCCTCCATGGCGCTCGCGTAGATCTCGAACTTGCCGGAGGCGGTGGCGAAGCCCTGCTCGCGGTACTTGTGGTAACGCATCTCTCCCCGGAGTATTCCCCGGCTGCAGAATTCCTCGAAGTTCATGCCCGTGTCCTCCAGCGCCCAATCCAGGTGCTCGCGCCAGCTCTCCCAGGGGAAGGCCTCCCACAGGCCCAGGCGGTGTGCGAGGTCGAAGATCACCTCCCGGTCGTCCCTCGCCTCGCCCTCCTGGGCCACCTTGACCCGCGCCAGCACGCACCAGATCTTGTGCAGGTTGACCACGTCCTCCTGCTCCAGCCAGGTAGCGGCCGGGAGTACAAGATCCGCCAGCTCGGCCGTGGGGGTGAGGAAGAAGTCCGAGACCACGAGGTATTCGAGCATCCCCAGGGCTTTTTCGGTTTGCCGGGGGTTGCTCATGGTCAGCAAGGGGTTGGAGCCGACGATCCACATAGCCCGGATGCGATACGGATCTCCCTCTACGATGGAACGCCAGAAGGTGGGGGGATGGGTGATGGGACAGACGGGGTATCTTTCAGCGTCAAGGGCCCGCCCCGCTACCTCCGGCGGCCGGAACTGCAGGCCGGGCACCTCGAGGTTCATGAACACCGAACGCTGCTTGACTCCCGCGGGCGGCACCCAGAGGACGTCGCCCCCGGGCCGGTCGATGTTGCCGGTCAGGGCCCGCAGGATGAGCAGGGAGCGGGCGGTCTGGGCGTTGCAGGCGCTCATGTCCACGGCGTTCCCCCACTGTATGCAGGCGGGAGAGGTGGCGGCATAGGTGCGGGCGGCGGCGCGGATCTCCCCGGGATCGAGGCGGGTGATGGGTGCCGCCCATTCCGGGGTGAAGGTCCGTACGTGCTCCACCAACCGCTCATATCCCACCGTGTAGCCATCCACGAAATCGCGGTCCACCAGGCCTTCGGAGATGATGGTGTTGATCATGGCCAGGGCGAGGGCGCCGTCCGTCCCGGGGCGCAGCTGCAGCCAGTGGTCGGCCTTTTCCGCCGCGGCGATACGCCTGGGATCCACCACGATCACCTTCTTCGCCCTCCTCAAGGCTCTCTGGAACATACCTCCGCACATACCGTCGGAGGCGCCGCTGCGGGTGATATCGCATCCCCAGAGCACCACGCAGGATGGGTACTCGTCCCCGAAGCCGTAGATATCGCAGATGGGAAGCTGCCCCAGGGTGTACAGGCTTACCAGCCAGCGCGGCAGATAACAGAGGTGCGCGACCCCGGTGAAGTTGGGGGTGCCGAAGGCGTTGGCGAAACGGGTCGTGTACCCGGTATAGGGACGCCCCGTGCCCTGCTGCATGGCGAAATACTCGGGCCCGCTCTCCTCCTTGATGGCGGTGAGCCTCGCCGCCATCCCGTCCAGGGCCTCCTCCCAGGAGATGCGCTCCCACTTTTTCTCCCCCCGTCCGCCCACCCGCCTGAGTGGATACAACAGGCGGTCGGGATGGTAGAGGAGATCGGGCGAAGCGGCGCCCTTGGGGCAAATGTACCCGCGGCTGGTGGGGCTGTCTGGATCGCCGGTCACCTTGACCACGCGGTCGCCCTCCAGGTGCACCAGCACCTGGCACACCCCGTGGCACATGCGGCATGCCGACCTCACCACTCTGTTTTCCATCACCGCTCACCGTCCATTTCCATCGGTTTTCCAGGCTACTTGTACTTGAGCACTGACTGCAGCATCGCTTTCACGTTTTCCGGCTTGGCATCTACAGGAATCGTGCAGCCGGAGGAGAGGATGAAACCGCCATCGGCACCCAGCTCGGTGATGAGCTTGCGGCAGTACTCCTCCACCTCCTCGGGCTCGCCCAGCTTGAGCATGGTAGCCGGTACGTCCCCCATAATGCACATGTGGTCGCCGAGCTGGTCCTTGGCCGCGAAGATGTTGGATGTACCGTCCAGGTTGAGTATGCATTTTCCCCGGGGCAGGTTCTTGAGATACGGGAAGAAGCCCGTCCAGTCGCTGTCGAGATGGAGGAGGGGTGTTATCCCCTTGCCCACCCAGTACTCGCACATCTCCTGCCATTCCGGCAGGGCGAACTCCTCGAACTGCTTGGGGCTGAGGAAGGAGGCGCTGGTGCGCGTTCCTCCCATGAAAATCCTTCTAATGCGGCTTATCCCGACGGTGAACATACCCAGCATTTTCATAGGTTTCATCAGTTCCGCGCTGGCGGCCTTTATGTCCTCGGGATAGCGGAAGATATCCAGGACGAAATCGTTGAAGGAACGCAAGGCCAGGGATATGAACTCCATGGGCGTGAAGGTGAAATTATAGGCCACTATGGATTCCACCCCCCTCTTACGCCACGCCCGCATTGACCTTCTCATCTTGATCGGGTAGGGGATTATCTTGGCCAGCTCCCGGGCCATTCCAATGGGGTTGCGGAGCTGGGGATGGTTTATCCTCAACTTGTCCAGTATCCATCTGTTCGCCCCGCGCTCGGCGATGCGGCGGTACTCCTCCGGTTCCATCACCGACTTCTCCACGAACTGGTATTCGGCATCGTCGGGGAAACCATCGACACCGGGAAGCAGGGGAGGAGTGGGATAAACGAGCTGGAATATCCTGCCAAATCCCGCGAAGGACAGGTGCTGGCCGTCTATGGGTCCCAGGTCGCGCAACGTCTTTTCCAGCGCCGCGTCCGCCTTTTCCAGGTCGAAGAGCATTTCGTGCTGGGTGATACCGCCGTAGCGGGCCGAGAAGAAATCGATGATGGGGACCACGGGAACGCGGTCCGGTTTTCCCAGCCTGATCGCGGTCTCGATGCGTTCGTGAGTGGTCATGCTTGCCACGTTTCACCTCCCTGCCCCCCCGGGCATCCTTACACCTCAACCCTTCTTACTGCCTCTGAGCCGAAACGCTGCAACGGCTCGCGTTTCTCAACACATATTCGCTCCGCCGCAGACGTTTATGGCCTGGCCTGTTATGCCCCGCGCTTCGCGCGAGGCCAGGTAAACGGCCATGGCGGCGATCTCCTCGGGTTCGATCAGCCTTTCCTGCAGGCTCATCTTCTTCAGTAACTGCTCCCACACTTCTTCCCGCGACATACCCAGCATCTCCGAGAGCCTGGCGATGGTCCCTTCGCTGCCGGTTACCATCTCCGTGTTCGCGATGCCCGGGCAGATGGCGTTGACGGTGACCCCCCTGGCGCCCATCATGGCCACCTCCGCCGCGAGGGTGCGGGTGATGCCGATGAGGGCGTGCTTGGACGCCGCGTAAGACGAATTGGCCGGGTTGGCTTGCTTGCCCATGATGGAGGACATGACGATCACCCGGCCGTTATCGCGCTCCACCATGCCCGGCACGAAAGCCTTGCAGCAGTGATAGGTGCCGTAGACCATGACCTCGACGGTCTTCTTCCAGTCGTCCGAGTCCGAATGGATAAGCAATCCGCGGCGGTTGATGCCGGCGTTGGAGACCAGGATATCCACTTTGCCGAAGCGCGAGAGAGCCGCCTCCGCCATCTCGTTCACCTGGCTCTCAACGGAGACATCAACTGCGTACGGGAGGGCCTCGCGTCCCAGGGATCCCACCTCCGCCGCAACCGCCGCGTTCTCTGCCGCGACATCGGAGGCAACTACAAGGTCGGCTCCCTCTTCGGCATAGGCAAGGCATATGGCCCTGCCTATGCCCCGGCCTCCACCGGTAACCACCGCCACCATGCCCCGGAGCTTCATCAGCCTCTTCTCGCCCGGTCTCTCACTGCAGTTCCTCGCGCACCTGGCGGCGCAGGATCTTACCGATGGGCGTCTTGGGGATGCTCTCCATGATGACCACCTGCTTGGGGCACTTGTAACCCGCGATGCGTTCCCGGCAGAAAGCGATGAGCTCATCCTCGCTGGCCGACTTCCCCTCCTTGAAGGCCACCGCCGCGGTCACTTCCTCGCCCCACTTCTCGCTCTTGAGGCCGACCACCGCGGCCTCGAGGACGGCCGGGTGTTCGTAGAGAACCTGCTCCACCTCGAAGGGATAGACGTTCTCCCCCCCGGTGATGATCATGTCGTGCTTGCGGTCCACGATGTAGATGAAGCCGCTCTCGTCCACCGTGGCCAGGTCGCCGGTGTGCAGCCAGCCGCCGCGCAGGGCTTTCGCGGTCAGCTCGGGGTCCTTCCAGTAGCCCTGCATGACGTTTTTGCCGCGGATGATGATCTCCCCGATCTCGCCCGTGGGCACATCGTTGTCCTCCTCGTCCACCACCCTCACCTCGGTGACCAGGGACTCCCGCCCGCAGGAGTTGATGCGCCTGACCAGCTCGGGGGGGCCCTCCAGGCGGCACTGGTCCTCCTCTCCCAGCATGGTGCCCAGGGGCGAGGCCTCGGTGAGGCCGTATCCCTGCGTGAAGATGGGGCCGAACTTGGCGATGCAGCGCCGCAGCACCTCCTCGGGCATGGGAGCGCCGGCATAGGAGAAATACTTGATGCTGGAGAGGTCGTACTTCTCCGCGTCTGGGAAGTCGAGCAGCCAGGAAAAGAGCACCGGCACCATGTTGATGTGGGTGACCTTCTCCCTCTCGGCCGTGGCCAGGATCTCGGTGAAGTCGAAGCGCCTGGCGATGACCGCCCGGCACCCCGCGAGGTGGTGTATGAGAACGGGCCACCAGGCGGTGTGGAAGATGGGCAGCACCTGCAGGGTGGCGTAGTGCGGCTCGAACTCGAGCGCCAGCCCCATACCGATACCGGTGGTCATGTAGTTGCGGTGGGTGATCATCACCCCCTTGGGCAGGCCGGTGGTGCCGCCGGTGTACTGCAGGTGGCAGAGGTCGTCCTCGCTCACTTCCACCTCGGGCTCGGCGTCGGTCGCCGCCGCGAGCAACTCCTCGTAATCCAGCCACCCCTCGCCCTCGACGCCGAAGGCGATGCGCTCCCGGATGTTCTCCAGCCTGGGCAGGATACCCTGGGCAATCTCCAGGGTGTTGTGGTCCACGACGAGCACCTCGGCGTCGGAGTGGTTGATGACGTAGACCAGCTCGTCCGGGGCCAGCCGGAAGTTCAGGGGCACGGCCACCGCCCCCAGCTTGGAGGTGGCGTAGTATATCTCTATGAGGCGGTGGCAGTTGAGGGCCAGCGTCGCCACCTTGGTACCCTTGACCACCCCCAGATCCGTCAGGGCGCCTGCCAGGCGGTTGACCCTTTCGTTCAACTGCTTCCAGGTCAGTCTGACGTCGTCGCAGACTACGCACTCCTTGTCCGGGTCGAGGCGCGCGTGCTTTCTGGGAATTTCGCCCAAGGTAATCATCTCATATCTCCTTCCCTTTACATGCTGCCTGTCTATATCAACGGCAGGCCTTCCGCCCTGGCCAGGAACTTCTCCACCTTCTCCTTTACCGCCGGGGCGTTCACGCGCCACAATTCGGGCAGATATCGCTCGAAACCCGCGGTAGGGTTCACGCTGCAGCGCAGCCACTTGTGCTCGAAGAGGTTCATGAGGCACGTGTTGCAGCGCGTACACTTGACGATGTCCTGCGTCCTTCCCGCCTTCACCTTGGCGGGCCAGAAGGGATCGGCGATGGCCTGGCGCCCCAGCATCACCAGGTCGGTGGCGCCGTCGGCAAGCGCCTTGGCGGCCGCCCTGGGGGTCTTGAAGGTGGGGGTCATCACCGGGAGCCCGGAGGCCTCCTTGAAGCCGGGCGCGTACTTGAGCATCTCACCTTCGCCGTCCGGCTCGAAGGCCGCCGGATTCTCGTAACACCCCTGGGAGATGCTCACGTAGGTGAGGCCTTCCCGCGCCGCCATGGCCACGAACTGCTTCATCTCCTCGTTCGTGACTCCCCCGGGCATGAGCTCGTCGCCGGAGAAGCGCGCCCCCAGCACGCGGTCAGGCCCGATGCGCGCCCTTATCCTGCGGATGATGTTGAGGAGGAAGCGGGCGCGGTTCTCCAGGCTGCCGCCGTATTCGTCCGTCCTCTGGTTGGACCGGCTGGAGAGGAACTCGTGTATAAGGTAGCCGTGCGGGCTATGCAGTTCCACGCCGTCGAAGCCGTAGCGCAGCGCCTCCGCGCTCATCTCTGCCATCTTCTCCTCCAGGAATACGATCTCGTCTATGGAGATCTCTCGCGGAACCTCGCCCTTCCATACTTTGAGCAGGGAAGGGTCCTCGGCTACCAGCACCAGCTCCAGCACCTTCTCCAGCTCCGCGTACTGTTTATCGTTCATAGCGCGGATGGTGTCCAGCCCCCCCAGATCCTTGACGAGCTTGGGCGCCAGGCGCTTGAGCTGCTTCTCCCAGCCCTTGTTCAGGTTGCGCAAATCGATACGCATGGGGATGGGGGACGGCGCGCCGGCGGCGAGATGAGGAGTGGCTGCCGAGGCATGGCCCTGGCGGCCGAAGCCGGGGGAGAGCTGGATGAAGACCTTGGCCCCGAAGGCATGGACGTTATCCGCCAGCATGCCCAGCCTGCGCCCGTACCTCTCGTCGGTGAAGAGGTGGGTATTGAGGTGATCCGACCCCCGCCAGGTATATGGGTTGACCACGGTGGCGTCGGTGATAATCAGACCGAAACCCCCCTTGGCCCGCGCGGCGTACCAGGCCATCCACTGTTCGGAGCAGTAGCCGTCCGGGTCGGAATAGACCATGTTCATGGGGGCCATGACCACGCGGTTCTTCAGCTTGACGTCCCCGATCCTGTACGATTCGAAAAGTATGTCGTATTCCATTACTCCCCCTTTTCTTTTCCATCGAGGCTGCTGGAGCCCCGCCTGCCTGAACAAGTCGCCACGCACTTATAAAGCCCGTGCAAATGTCGCGGCACGATTATTACCCCTCAGCTCATTCCCTGGTGAACATGTTGAAACCGGCCACGTCTTCGTTGAGCTTATGCACCATCCTACACCTTTCCATCTCCGTGGCCGTGGCCGGAGCGTAGAAGTCCATGGCCGGTCTACCGCTCTCGACGCTCTTGAGGATGGCTTCACCGGCGGCCATGCCGGTGAACAGGGCGGGGGTGATACCCTCCGCGGAACGCAGAAAGCCGGCGGCTTCACCGGCGAGCAGGGTTCTGCCCTCACCCAGGCAGTAATTCCCGGTGGCCGACATATCGTTGAGGACTATGCCGTGCCGGCTCAGCGTCTCCTTTACCCGCAGGCCGTGTTCTCTTTCCAGATGATCCCTGAAGGCACGGAAACAGCTCCGCGCCGATTCCCCCTTTGCCGCCCCCGTAACGGCGGTGATAACGCCGTCCTTTTGGAATATGGTGGCCATGAAGCCGGAGAGACCGCGGTCGAAGAAGAGATAGAGCCACCCGGGCTCCAGGTCTATCTCGCCCAGGTACCATTCCTCATAGTTGGGTATCAGGCGCATGGCCCGGTCGAAACCGGAAAAGGTGGTCCTGCGCACCCGGGAGTTGGGGCCGTCGGCACCCACCAGGAACCGCGTCTCGATCTCCTTCTCCTCGCCGGCGTGATTTACCCGCAAGACAAATTTCTCGTCACCCTGCTCGAGAGCGACCAACGCGCAGTTATCGACGATAGAAGCGTCACTCCGCCGGCACAGCCACAGGTCAAGCTCCGGGCGCTTGATGCTGAGGCCGGCCCGGGGGAGGTCCGGATCATCCCAGATCGCGTTCATGGCGCTGAAGGGGAGGTCGATGGGGAGGTTGCCGAGACTCAGAAGGCCCCGCAGCCCGATCACTTCCTGTGGTTCACAGCGGGTTTCCGGGGGCACTTCTCCGAAGACATCATTGATGAACTTCAGGGCGGCGGGAAACAGGATACCGCTGCACATCTTGTAGCGGGGGAGGGGCTGCTTCTCCAGGATGGCCGTCTTCAGGCCGGAGCCGGACAGAGCCTTGGCCGCCGCCGCTCCCGCCGGCCCGGCCCCCACGATGACGACATCATACTTGTCGGGCATCTATCTCACCCACTCCATCGGCCTCTCTCCTCATCGGCTTCGAGGCGCCATGGTCAGAACGATTTGGGCAATCCGTAGCACTGCGCGATGAAGTTCTTGCTCATCTCGTTGGATATGGGGCTGAAGACCATCTGCTGGGAGTCGCGCCAGTAGCGCTGGATGTCCGCCTCCATGGTCACCCCGTAGCCGCCGAATATCTCCATGCCCACGGTGGCGGCGTCGAGGGCCATCTGTGAGGCGTAGAGCCCGGCCATGGTCGCCTCGATGTGGTATGGCCTGCCCGTATCGGCCAGCCACGCGCACTTGTAGACCAGGTTGCGCGCGTTCTCGATGCCGAGCGCCATATCCGCCAGGTAGTGCTGGATGATCATGAACTGTCCGATGGGTTTGCCGAACGCCTCGCGCTGCTTGGAGTAGGCGAGACAATCCTCGAACACCCTCTCCGCCAGTCCCACCGATATCATGGCCACCCCGATGCGCTCCGGGTTGAGAGTCGAGAGCACGTCGTACCAGCCGTTGTTGAGCGTCCCGAGCAGGTTCGTTTTCGGTACCCGTACGTTGTCGTAGAACACCTCACAGGAACCGCAACAGTGCGTGCTCACTTTGGGGATGATGCGGATGTCTATACCGGGTGCGCCGGCCGGCACCAGTATGATCGAGAGCGCGTGTGAGCGCTTGGGATTCTCGCGATCAGTTATGGCCACCGTGGTCAGATAGTCCGCCACGTGCGCGCCGGTGATGTAGATCTTCTGGCCGCTGATGACGAAGTCGTCCCCGTCGGAGTCGGCGTAGGTGGATATCGCCCCCAGGATGTCGGTGCCGCCCGCGGGTTCGGTGAGTGCGAGGGAGAACTTGAGCTTGCCCTCCGCGATGCGGGGCAGGAACTCCCGCTTCTGCTCCTCGCTCCCGAGTTCCACTATGGGCCTGGTGCCGAAACCGATGGTCGCACCGACGCCGAGAGCAACCGCCGTGGAAGCCTTGGATATCTCCTCGAAGCCGACCATGGCCGTGACCATGTCGGCGCCATCGCCGCCGTATGCCTCGGGCACCGACGCCGCGAAGAGTCCCATGGCGGCGGCCTTGTCCCAAACCTCCTGGGGCATGAAGTCGAGGGTCTCCTCCCACTCGCGTATCTTCTCACTGGTAATCTCTTTCTCGCAGAACTCGCGCACCGCGGTGCGCATGAGCTCCTGCTCTTCGCTGAATGCAAAGTCCATGTCGGGCTACCCTCCTTGCTCCTGCTTTTTCATGGCCTCCAGGGCCTGCAACGCGATGGCGCGCAGGTTGGTGGTGTGCTCGGAGTGGAAGAGCCAGGCGATGGCCTCGCGCTCGATGGCCATGGCCGCGTCCCAGGGGAGGCCCTGGAAGGAATAGTTGAGCACCGCCTTGCCCATGCGCAGGGAGTCGGACGGGTTGGCGCAGAGCACCGCGATCATCTCGTCCACCTTGGCATCGAACTCCTCGTCCGGGTATACCCGCGTGAGCAGGCCCATGTCGTAGAACTCGGCCGCGGTATAGTCCTTGCGGCCGGTGAGGAGTATCTCGCGGCCGCGGAAGATGGGGAGGCAGCGGGCCAGTCGCACCGTGCCGCCCCAGCCGGGGAGGATGCCCATGGTGATCTCGGTCACCCCGAACTTGGTCCTCTCGGAGGCGTAGATGAGGTCGCAGGCCAGGGCCAGTTCCAGGCCCCCCGCGATGCAATGCCCCCTGACCTTGGCCACCACCACCTTCTCGTTCTCGGCGATGGCCCTGACGATGTCCTGGCCGGTTCTCCCCATCCAGTCCACCACCGAATAGTGGTTGAAGGTGGGCAGGACCGACAGGTCGCCGCCGGCGCAGAAGGACTTGCCGGCCCCGGTGAGGACCACCACCTTCACCCCCTCCTCGTCCCGCACGCGGGTGAGGGCGTCCAGCAGCTCCTCCGCCAGCTCCACGTTGATGGCGTTGCGCTGGTCGGGGCGGTTCATGGAGATGGTGCACACGGCGTTATCGGGACCGCCGATCTCATAGAGGATGGTGTTGTACATATGGGACCTCCTTCTTTTCTAGCTATGTACACGTGCCAGGCCTGGACCTCGCTACTCTCCGTCCAGGCGCTGGACACCGTCGCGCCGAAGACGGCGCTGTCGCTTACGCGATGCATGCTGTCGTTCATCTTTCTGAATTCGTATGTACGCGTGCCAGGCCTGGACATCGCTGCGCTCCGTCCAGGCGCTGGGCACCGTCGCGCCGAAGACGGCGCTGTCGCTTACGCGATGCATGCTGTCGGGCGTTGTTCTGTATCCGGACGTACGCGTGCCAGGCCTGGACCTCGCTGCGCTCCGTCCAGGCGCTGGGCACCGTCGCGCCGAAGACGGCGCTGTCGCTTACGCGATGCAGTCTCTCGCGCGTTGTTGCAAACACCTAGAAGTCTTCCTTCATCTCGGGGAGCTTCGGCGGGACGCGCATCTTGGTCACGGGGGTCAGCTTCTGTGGCGGGCGGTGGTACTCCGATATGTATTTCTCCCGGCCGGTGTTGGGGTTGCGGATGCAGCGCACCGGCAGTCCGGACGCGGTGCGCATCAGGCATTCGTTGCACCTCAAGCAGCGGGTGATATCGTCGATCCTTCCCTCCGCGACCTTGTTGCCCCATTCGGGGTCGGTGAACATCTGGCGTCCCAGGGAGACGATGTCGCACTTGCCGGAGGCGATGGCCTCCTCGGCCAGCGCGGGATCGTGCACCGAGGGGCATATCACCGGCACGTCCACAGCTTTCTTGAAGTTTGCCGATTCCTCGAGCATGGCCCCGTCCTCGTCGGGGAAGAAATACTTCAAGGCCTCGTAGGAGCCGTCGGAGAGGTGGATGTAGTCGGCGCCCAGGGCGGAAAGGGTACGCGCCACCTCCAGGGCTTCCTCGTGGGTGATGCCGCCCGGCAGGTGCTCGTCCGCGGACATGCGCACGCCCAGGATGTAGTCGTACCCCACGGACTCCCGCACCTTCATGTACACCTCCAGCATGAAACGCATGCGGTTCTCCAGGCTGCCGCCGTAGAGGTCGGTACGCCGGTTGGTGATGGGGGAGAGGAACTGATGCTCCAGGTAGCCGTGGGGGGCGTGCAGCTCGATGCCGTCGAACTGGGCCGCCATGGCGAAGCGGCAGGAGTTGGCGAACTCGTCCTGCTCGCCGCGGATCTCCGCCACGGTCATCTCGTAGGGCATCTCACCCATGGCTCTCTCGATCATCTGGGGGTGGGCTTCGATAGCCTTGCCGAAGCCGTTGGGCATGAGCTCGGGCTTGATCATCATGGGGACCACCGAGGGAGCGGGGGGGTGTTCCCCGGTGTGGGAATGGCCCTGCCTGCCGAAGCCGATGGACATCTGCACGAAGCCCACCGAACCGAAGGCGTGGATGGTCTCCGCGACCTCGAAGAGGCCGGGCAGGTGCGAGGTGTTGAAGCAGTGCAGGTTGGTGGTGTAGGGGAAGCGCGCCGCCAGGCGCGTGCCCAGCACGCATTCGGTGATGATCAGGCCGCACCCTCCCTTGGCCCGCGCCCCGTAGTAGGCAAGGATCTGCTCGTTGACATAGCCGCGGTTGTCCAGGGACATGAGGGTGTTCATGGGGGCGAGGGCGATGCGGTTGCGTATCTCCACCCCCTTGATCTCGATGGGGGAGAGCAGGTTCTTGAAGTCCCCCTTCTTCGCCGTCTTTTTATCCGCCATATCGATTGACCTCCTTGTTCAGCCGTCACTTCTCGATCGGGCGCCATTTGGGCAGGGTGATCTCCTCGCTGACGTCGTCGAAGACCACCTCCAGTTCCATGCCGTTCTTCAGCTCGTCGAAATCGCACTCCACGATGTTGGAGATCATGCGCACGCCCTCCGCGAGGTCGATCATGCCCAGGACGTAGGGCAGGTCGGCCCAGAAGGGGAAGGGCACGCCGAAATAGTTTATGGCGTAGGCGAAGAGGGTGCCCTTTCCGGAAGCCTCGATCCACTCGTGCTCGTCGGCCTGGCAAGCGGTGCAGTAGAGGTAGGGCGGGTGGTCGATGTTGCCGCACGCGCTGCACTTGCGCAGGACCAGGCGGTGCTGCCTGGCCGCGTCCCAGAAGGGTTGTGACCACTTGGTGGGAAGCGGCAAAGGCTTCTTCAGGTCCTCGTCCGTGAGATTCATCATCGCCTTGATGGTGTCTATGCTGATAGGCTCGTGCTTGCTCATGTTCTACCTCCTCCCCTAGCCGGGTATCTCGTTGCCCAGGATGGTGAAGTGGCAGTCCATGAAGGCCCCGCCGCCCGTATTCTCGACGAGGAACCTGGCGCCCTCCACCTGGGCCTTGCCCGCCTTGCCCTGGAGCTGGCGCACCGATTCCACCAGCAGGGCGATGCCCACCCCGGTGCCGGTGTGCCCGAAGGAGAGGGCCTCGCCGTTGGTGGTCACGGGATACTTGCCGCCGGGGCTGGTCTCGCCCGACTCCACCAGCGCGCCCGAGGTGCCGGGATCGCATATGCCCAGGGCGTCCATGATGATCAGCTGTATGCAGGGGTAGGATCCGTAGACCTGGTAGATATCCATGTCCTCGGGACCCAGGCCCGACCTCTCGTAGGCGAGTCCGGCAATGGGCGAGAGGTACTCGGCCATGGAGGCGAAGTCCTTCATGCCCGCGCGCGTGATGGTGCGGTGGGAGTAATCGGAGGCCTCGCCCAGGACATAAACCGGCTTGTCGCAGATCTTCTTCGCCTTCTCCGCGGTGGTCATGATGAAGGCGCTGCCCCCGTCGCCCAGGACGTTGCACATGAGGGTGGTAAGCGGGTAGGAGACCATGCGCGCGTTCACCACCTTGTCCACCGTTATCTCCTTCTGGTTGAACATGGCGTTGGGCTGCAGCATAGCCCACTTGCGGTTGGCTACGCACACCGATGCCACCTGCTCGATGGTGGTGCCGGTGATGCTCATGTATGCCTGGGTTATCATGGCCGCCAGGGCGTTATAGGTCATACCGTAGGGGACCTCCCACTCCACGTCCGAGCCGGCGATCGAGAAATACTTAGCCTGTTCGTTGGGTGTGAACTGGGAGAACCTCTGGGCGTGCACGACCAGGACGGTATCGGTCTCCCCCGAATGCAGGATACCCTCGGCCGTCTTGCGCAGGGAGAAACTGGAAGCTCCTCCCGATGAGGTCATGCAGGTGATCTTGCAATCCCGGGCTCCGATGGCCTCGGGGAGCCGGCCGAAGACCATCTCCGTGTTGTAGTCGTTGTCCGGGTTGGACATGATGTGCTGCGCGCAGAGTATCGCCCCGATATCCCCTACGTCTATCCCCGCGTCCCTGATGGCGGCGCGGGCGACGGTGTAGGCGGTCTCGAACTCCGTGCGTTCAGGGTAGTTGCCGCAGGGCACCTCTCCCGTGCCGATAATCGCAAACTCGCCTCTGTCCATATTCAACTCCTTTCCTCGCGTCTATACCGGTATGAGACGGTGTCATATAGCCTTGTAGTCCTCCTCTAGCCCTTTAGTGGGAATGACGAGTCATTCCCACCTCATAACAAGTCCGCAATGGATAGTCCTTGAATTTTCATGCGATATGGCTATTATATTAGTTTTAAGAGGAAGATTGCAAGCGTGTTTTTATGCTCTCACTATTGACAGACTACAGACACGGCTCTATTATTGCTATACAATAGCTCAATAGTTTAAGGTACAGTGATGAACAGCGATGAGAACCGGCCGCTGAAGATATCGGACCTGGAGAAGGCCTCTGGCATGGGCCGCAGCACCATCCATTATTACCTGCGCGAAGGCCTTCTCTCTCCCCCGCGTCGGACCGGCAAGACCATGGCCTATTACCATGCGGGTCACATCGCGGAACTGCGCCGCATACGCGAACTGCAGGAGGACGGTTATCCCCTCACCATCATCAAGGAGATGAAGGAGGGATCGCGCGCGTGGCGGGAAGGAAGCGGGGAGGAGGCGGCGCCCTCCGCCGACAGGAAGTCTCAGATCATGGAGAAGGCGGTGGAGGTCTTCGCCCGTAAGGGATACCACAAGGCGCGCATCAGCGATATCACCCGCGCCGTGGGCCTGGGCCACAGCACCTTCTATCTCTATTTCCCGAGCAAGAAGGCGCTGTTCATGGAATGCGTGGACCAGGTCTTCCAGGCCATGTTCAGCGGGGTTTGGGAAGAGATAAAGCACGTGAGGGATCCCATCAGGAGGATGCGCATGCGGGCGGAGGTGGTGCTCAAGTCCTACCCCCAGTTCATCGACATCCTGCAGGTGCTGCACGGCACGGTGGAGGATGATCCCCGCCTGGACGCAAAGCGCAGGGAGATCTACGCCTCGGTGGCCAAGACCGTGCAGAGAGATATCGACAAGGCCATCGAGGAGGGTCTGGTGGAACCCGTAAACACCGAGATCGCCAGCTATATGCTGGTAGGCTGGCTGGAGATAGCCCCCCTCCTCATGGGTCCGGATAAGGGATATACGTCGGATGAGCTGCTCGATACCCTGACGGGCCTCTTCGAGATGTATGGAGGCGTGGGTGACGAGAGAAATCCCGCTCGCTAGCCGCCCCACCACTCAACTCAGACTCGCCGGCGCCGATGTCACGCGGCAACCGGTGTTTCGCTGCATATATGCTTGCGTATGGGGCGCACCGCGCAAGCGCGCAGGCGGTGAGAGACTACTCACTGGAGCCGGACCCCGTGTTTCTTCTCTGTTACTCTCCGGTCAATCATGGTGCATGAAAGCTATATTTATTGTAGAATTGCAGTGCAAACAGATGTAATCACGCGATCCTTCCGGCTCATGGGGGATAGTGACCGCGAAGCCCAGTGAGGGATCAACCATCGTATCATAGATGGGGGGGAATTCTATGATAGGTTAGTCTTTTACTTTCCACGGACCCGTGCTTCTTTCGCGTGCCCGTGGAAGCCGGCGGCGGCTTGATACCTACAAATTTGGGGGGGATTGCGATGAATAAAATCGCGCGCAATGCCATCCTGGCGGTCGTCCTGGCCGTGGTGGCGTTCTTCTGGATCTGGTTCTTCAACTTCCTGGGGGCCAAGGCTTACTGGGTGATGCTGGTCACCTTCGGGGTATGCCTGGCCTACGGCCCCGCCCTCACCCGCTCCCTGCCCTGGATGACCCTGGGCGGCGTGGTGGGAGCG
>QZKE01000027.1 GCA_003598015.1 Actinomycetota bacterium
TGGCACCGCCGTAGAGGTTGAGCTCCAGTGGGGTGTATGCCGTGAGGTGGCTGACGCGGTGGTTGCCGTTCTGCGTCAGGCGCAGCACATCGCCGTCACCCGAGCCCCGGACGTATAGCGGCTCGTATATACTCCCGTAACTGGTGTCGTTGACGCACGTCCCGTCCGGCCGCACGATAAAGAAGCGCCCCTGCGCATCCGCGGCCACCGTCCATGTCCCACCGGGTGTCATCACCGCGCCCGGGATATCCCCGCCCGAGGTATAGAACGTAAAAGAACCCGAGTCGGCTACGAAGTAGAGCACGGACTGTCCCTCTATCAGCCCCACCCGTATGGAAACAGGACAGTCCCATCCGCTCACCTGCGTCCCCTGGTAGTAATAGGTGAGTATCTGCCGGTAGTCGAAACCCGCCTCGGCCATGCCCCTGGCGCCCTCCTGGCACATGCCCACTCCGTGTCCCCAGCCCGAGCCCTCGAATATGTAGGTCTCCTGCAGGGCCAGCGCCTCCCCCGCCCCCCAGGGCACGAGAAGGACGGCCAGAAGTGCTGCCAGGATGAAGACCGCGACCTTCTTCATGCTATTCCTTCCCAACCTTGATCTTACATAACAGGAAATGGGGTCAGGTCTTGGCATATCGCGCCTGCGGCGCGAAACGCAATACCTTACCCCACGGGGCTATTCCCGCCCCGGCTCTCGCTACCCGACCTGAGTATTAAGTACTGCCTATTTTTCCTTGGACTCCTCCCACAGGCAGTCCAGTTCCTCCAGGGTCATGTCCTGCATGTTCCGCTCTTCCCCCGCGCACCTCTCCTCCATGGCGCGGAAGCGCAGCTCGAACTTGCGCGAAGACCGCCTCAAGGCGATCTCCGGGTCCACCCTGTAGTGGCGGCAAACGTTCACCAGGGTGAAGAGCATGTCCCCCAACTCTACTTCCAGGTCTCCCTCACCACCGCGCAGTGCACATTCGACCTCCCGCAACTCCTCCTCCAGCTTGGGCAGGACGTCTTCCGCTTCGTCCCAGTCGAAGCCCACGCGAGCCGCGCGTGTCTGCAGCTTGAAGGCGTAGAGGAGGGCCGGCAGCCCCTCGGACAGGCCGTCCAGCACAGAGGGTTCCCCCCTCTCCTCCGCCTTGATGCGCTCCCAGCGCGAGATGACCTCCTCGGGGGTGTCCAGCTTCACCTCCCCGAAGACGTGAGGGTGGCGGCGCAGGAGCTTGGCGATGATGGAATGCAGGGAATCCCTCACATCGAAGGTTTCCTCCTCGCTGGCGAGCTGTGCGTGCAGCACCACCTGCAGCATCAGGTCGCCCAATTCCTCCGAGAGATGGTCCCAATCCTGATGCTGGATAGCGTCCACCGCCTCGTACGCCTCCTCCACCATGTGGCGGGCCAGCGATGCGTGGGTCTGCTTGCGGTCCCAGGGGCATCCGTCCGGCCCCCGCAGGCGCGCGATAATATCCAGCAGGCGCTGGAAATCGTAGATATCCGTCTCCTCCCGGGCGGGGATATGGATGGTGGTGAGGTGGTCGAAGCGCTCCTCCCGGTCGAGTTCCTCCAGGGCCACCTCCTCCATTCCTGCACCGGCCGTCCCCGCCGCGCGTACCACGTTTACGGCATGGTGGGGGGGATACACCTCGAGCAGCGCGAGCTTCACCTCGGAGGCCTTGAGGCGCGAGTCCACCTGGGCCAGAAGGGTAGCCACCCGCGGGTCCAGCATGCCGTAGCTCCCCGCCAGCAGGCGGTCGGCGTCCAGCAAGAGCATTCCCTCTACGGCATCCAGCCCGAGTGTGGCGAGGACGGCGTCGAAGTAGCTCACCGCCCCGTACACGCGCACTTCCACATCCTCCTCCAGGAGGAGCTGCACCGTCCTCTCCGCCAGCATGGCGAACCCGGGGACGGCGTAATATGCCTCTCCTCTTACCCGCGCCGCGGCCGTTACCTCCCACGCGATGGTGGAGTAGACATCCTCCATATCCGCGCCCTCTTCGTAATGGCGGTCCATGAAGCGCATGCGTACGCCCCTTTCCCTCAGCTCCTCCACGCAGGGGTGGCGCGAGGTGCGCACCAGGACCTCATCGGCTTCCTCCAGGAGCCGCAAGGTCTCCAGGGTGATGAGATCCAGGGGTCCGGGGCCCAGCCCCAGGACATGTACAACCGGCCTGCCAGCGCTCATATCAGATCCTTTCCCGACCATTCTATTCTAGACAACGATACGGCAGTATGCATCGTGCAAGCTAGCCTTTTCGCATTGGCGAAAAGGCGTATTGCGAGGAGGCGAAGCCGGCGTGGCAAGCTCGATTGTATGCCGCGTTTCGGCAAGCAGGCTTTCTCGCGGCGGTGCCTGTGCCTGTCCTGGCGAAGCCAGGCCAGGCCTGGCACGCGTGCGTCCGGTTGTGAACTATCCCTAACGTATTCACGAATACACAGCATGCATCGCGTAAGCTAGCCGGGCCGTCGGGGGCGAGGCGTATTGCGAGGAGTCCGCGACGAGGCAAGCCCGTTTGATCAGGCCCAACTCCACCATATATTTCACCCATGCTTCTCGGAGAAGAACACAAAAGAAAGCCTTCAGCTCGACGGTGCCTGAGCTTGCCTGGCACGTGTACGTGCGGCCGTGGGCTATCCCGTACTTATCCTCCGCTCCCCAGCCGATGCCTTCTTCAACAGCCTGGTAATCGCTTCCATATATTCACGCCCTTGCGCTGCCCATGAGCCCGCTTCGAAGTAGAGGACCAGCTCCTTCAGGTTCCTGCGGTATCGGGCCGCCCGCCAGGGGTAGTCACCCTCGCCGGCCTCCGCCACCAGCGCCTCCGCCCGCACTGCGCCCTCCACACCCAAGCGCAGGACGACTTCGTCTCCGCTGTGCCCCACCTCGCGTATCCCCGCCGCCATGCAGGCCAGGCGCAGGCGTGCCACCCCGAAGAGGTTCTCGGCCTCCGGCGGCAGGGGCCCGTAGCGGTCGCGCACCTCGCCCGCGAGGGCGGATACCTCCTCAGCGCTCCCCGCCTCGGCCAGGCGCCGATATATCTCCACCCGCCGCGGTGTCTTCGAGACGTAATCCGGGATGATGAAGGCGCGCAGGGGGACGTCAACGGTCACTTCGGAAGTGCGGGGTCTGCTCACGCCGCGCAGCTCATCCACGGCCTCCGCCAGCATACGGCAGTAGAGCTCGAAGCCCACCGCCTCCACGTGGCCATGCTGCTCGGCGCCGAGCAGGTTCCCGGCACCCCTTATCTCCAGGTCCTTCATGGCCACGCGCAGACCCGAGCCGAGCTCCGAGAAGTCGCGGATGACCTTCAGCCGTTGCAGGGCACCCTCGGTCATCGGCCCTCCCTCGTGGAAGAGGAAGAAGGCGTAAGCCTGGCGGTTGCTCCGCCCTATCCTGCCGCGCAGGTGGTAGAGTTGAGACAGCCCCAGGTTCTCCGCCCCGTCCACGATGAGGGTATTCACGTTGGGGATATCCAGCCCCGACTCGACGATGGTGGTACACACCAGCACATCCGCGCGTCCGGAGATGAACTCCTCCATCACCGCCTCCAGCTTCCTCTCCTTCATCTGTCCGTGCCCTACCACTATCCTCGCCTCCGGGACGAGCTCGTGCACGTGGCGGGCTGCGCGGTCTATGGTGCGCACGCGGTTATGCACGTAAAATACCTGTCCTTCCCTGGCTAGCTCCCTGCGCATAGCCTCGCGTACCAGTTCGTCGTCGTAAGGCCCCACGGAGGTGATAACGGCGTAGCGCTCCTCGATGGGAGTATCGATAACGCTGAGGTCCCGGATGCCGGAAAGGGACATCTGCAGCGTACGCGGGATGGGGGTGGCGGTGAGGGTGAGCACGTCCACGCTGCGCCGCAGGGCCTTGAGGCGCTCCTTCTGGGCCACCCCGAAGCGGTGTTCCTCGTCCACGATGACCAGGCCCAGGTCGGCCATCTTCACGTCGTCCTGCAGAAGGCGGTGGGTGCCGATGAGCAGATCCACTTCCCCCGAGGCCACCTTGTCCAGTATCACCTTCTGCTCCCCCGGGCCGCGGAAACGCGAGAGCGTCTCCATGCGCACCGGGAAGGAGGCGAAGCGCTCCGCGAAGGTGCGCTGGTGCTGCTGCGCCAGGACGGTGGTGGGCACGAGCACGGCCACCTGTTTGCCGTCCATGATCGCCTTGAAGGCGGCACGTACCGCCACCTCCGTCTTGCCGTAGCCCACGTCGCCATATACCAGGCGGTCCATGGGGACGGCCTTCTCCATATCCTCCTTCACGTCCCGGATGGCGCTTTCCTGGTCTGGGGTCTCGACGTAGGGGAAAGACCCCTCCAGTTCCCGCTGCCAGGGGTCATCGGCGCCGAAGGCATAGCCCTCCCCCACCATACGGTCGGTGTACAGTTTCAGCAGGTCGAAAGCCATCTCCTTTACCGAGGAACGGGCTCTTCTCTTCACCCGCATCCAATGATGGCTGGACAGGCGGTGCACCACCGGCTTCTCCGCTCCCACGTAGCGGTGCACCAGGTCGATACGGTCGGTGGGCACGTAGAGCGAATCCCCGCCGCCGTAGCGCAGCAGCAGGTACTCCCTCACCGCCCCGTCCACCTCGCGCTTCACCAGCCCTCCGTATACGGCGATGCCGTGGTTGACATGGACCACGTAATCTCCCTCGTCCAGGTCCCACCACCCCTCCACGGGACGGCCGCCGCCGGCTGCCGCCGGCGCCGCGCGCAGGCGCAGCCTTCCGAAGATATCCCTCTCGGTGAAGAGCGCCAGCTTCTCCGCGGGCAGCTTGAAACCATGCGACCAGCTCCCCTGCAGGAGCGATGCCACCCCCGACCCGGGAAACCCTTCCAGGCTCACCGCGATGCCCTCGCCGCCCAGCAACTCGTACAGTCTCTCCCGCCTGCCCGCAGTACCCAGGAGGATCACCGCATTCCATCCGGCGGCCAGAAGGTCCGCGAGGTCTCCGGCAAACGCGTCCACCCGGCCGTGGTATTCCGTAATCCCCAGGCTCGCGATGGAGGCGGAGGGATGCGGGGCCATGGGATCCAGCTCGCATACGAGCAAGCCCTTCCGTACCGCCTCGTCCATCAGCGCCCTGGACTCCACGCCCGCGGCCTTCAGTCTCTCCGCAATGGGCAACGGCTGCAGCAAGGCCACGGCGGACCCTTCCTCCAGGGACTCCAGGAGTTTCTTCCCCCCGTCCCCTCCTCCCGGTAAGGCCACCGGATATATCTCTATCTCCTCGCGCGCCTCCCCCGAGCGCTGATCGACGGGGTTGAAGTGGCGTATCCTCTCCACCCTGTCGCCGAAGAATTCCATACGCACCGGCCGGGGCCAGCCGGGATCGAAAACGTCGATTATTCCTCCCCGCACCGAGAACTGGCCCGCGCCCTCCACCAGGTATTCCCTCTCGTAACCCATGGACACGATACGCCGCACCGCCTCATCCATGTCCATCTCCGCGTCAACGCGCAAAGACAGCGGCGACAGCGCCTTGGCGCCGCTTGGAAACGGTTGCGCGAGCGCTTGTGCCTCGCATACCACCACCACGTGTTCGCCCGCGGCCAGGGACTTGAGGGCGCGGGAGCGCAGGGCTACCGCCTCCGGATCCTCTCCCCTTTCCCCGGCTATGACCAGCTCCCGCAGGGGAAGGGGGCGCACCGCATCCTCGCCCAGAAGCTCGGCAAGCACCAGGCACAGCTCCTCCGCCGCCGTCCTTCCCGGCACCACCGCGAGGAGCGGACCCGCCCGCCCGCGGTGTAGTGAAGCCGTCAGGAAGGGCTGGATCTCCTCCTCGACCTTGACCGCGAAACGGCCTCCTTTTTCCATCCCCGCTCGCGGCGGCCAGGCCCCCAGGCCCCTGGCGACGATATCTTCCAGTTCCCTTAGTATCTCCATGGCCCTCCTCGTGGCATTCCCCACTGTGTAAACGCCGAATGGGCCTGGACGCGGCGCACCCAGGCCTGCATTTTATGATACAACAGTTGTTGAGGAACCGCCTTGAGCAGTTCTGATAAACGTATGCGTGCCAGGCCTGGACATTCAGAAATGTCCAGGCGCTGGGACACCGTCGCGCCGAGGATGGCGCTGTCGCTTACGCGATGCAATCTTCCATAGGTTTGTGGAAAGTAAGGGTGAGGTTCTTTAAACCAGCCCCGGGCTTCATTATTGATTGTTTTCTGCATAGCGTGCGGTCGTTTACTATAGACCTGTTACGGCATAGGCGAGCAGCCCACGCGGGCGACTCACGAGGGGGGCGGCCGATGGACCTGACCGTTTTAAATGAAGAAACATATGACGCCACCATCTCGCGCATCGAACTCTTCTCGCTCTTCGTGCCCTTCCGGGAAGAGGTGCGGCAGGTCATGCACGCCGGCGCCGGAGGGCTGGGCATGGCCATACCGGCGGAAGAGGCGTGGACGGGAGGAGATTTCGTTTTCTGCCGTCTCACGTCCGACGATGGCCACAGCGGTATGGGCGAGGCCTTCGTGTGGCTGCCCGAAACCGGGCTCATCCCGGAGCAGATCGTCGCGGTCATCGCGCACTCGCTGTCGCGCTACGTCCTGGGGGCCAGCCCCTTCGCGGTCGGGGAGATCGCGCGGCATATGGACCGTAACGTCGCCCGCAACGAGGTGGCCAAGGGCCTGCTGGACATGGCCTGTTACGACCTGGCGGGGCACATCTGCGGGCGTCCAGCGGGCGAGCTCATGGGGGGGTTGCAGGCCGGTGAGATCCCCCTTGCAGCCCTCGTGCCCCTGACCGCCGTGGATGTGATGGCCCGCCTGGCAGAGGGCTTCCGCCTGGCCGGGTTCCGCACTCTGCGTATCAAGCTGGGGGTGGGGGTGAAAGGGGATGTGAGCATCATGGAGGCCGTGCGCGGCGTGGTGGGTGAGGGTACACGCCTGCGCGTGGACTACAACCAGGCTTATGAGCCCGAGGAAGCGGTGCGGGCGATCCTGGCCGTCGAGCCCTTCGGCATCGATGTGGCCGAGCAGCCCGTGGCGGCCGACGATTATACCGGCATGGCCATGGTCCAGAGCCGCGTCGGCGTCCCCCTCATGGCCCATGAGGGCTGTTTCTCCCTGCGCGACATCGTCACCCTGGCCGAACTCGGCGCCATCGGGGTGGTGGGCATAAACTCGGAGCGGCCGGGCGGGGTAAGCGCCGCGCTGCGCGCCATCGACTTCGCTTCGCAGCGCGGCATGGGCGTGGTGATGCACAACCAGACCCTGGGGATAGCCACGGCCGCCCAGCTCCACCTGGCCGCCGCCAGGCTGGGTTCCCTGGGCCACGACGTGGAGCTCTTCGGCGACGTCATGTTCGAGGACGACCTCGTACGCGAGCCCATCCACTATGACATCGGTATCGCTGCCGTCCCGCAGGGGCCCGGCTTCGGTATAGAAGTCGACACAGAGGCGCTTGCGCGTTATGCGAGCGCGGAGACCCTCGTCATCGAGGGCCAGCGCGGGACAGGTTGAAGCGCGCAGAAAGGATCTTACCGGTTCATGGGTGAAGAGGCACTCCTCATCAGCGGTGGAGATATCGTCACCATGGACGAGGCGCTGCCCCGCGCCGAAGCGGTCGCGGTCAGCGAGGGCAGAATCGCCGCGGTCGGAGCGCTGGATGCCTGCCGGAGTGCGCTGGGCGGGCACTACGAAGCCATCGACCTCAAGGGAGGCGCGCTGCTGCCGGGGTTCATCGATACCCACATCCACCCGGTACTGCTCATCTATTTCGACATGAACCTGGACCTCCGCGGCGTCACCTCCATTCCCGGGCTTCAGGAGAGGATACGCGCCGCCGCCGCGGCGCTCGCCCCGGGAGAATGGCTGGTGGGATTGCAGTTCGACGAGGAATCTTTGCGGGAGAAGAGGCTGCCGAGCAGGCACGATCTCGACCGGGCTTCTCCCGACCACCCGTTGGCGATCATAAAGCACGACGGGCATACCCTCGTCGCCAACACCGCGGCCATCGCGGCATGTTCCGTCGGCGCTTCCACCCCCGACCCCGAGGGAGGCCTGATCGACCGCGAGCCCGGGGGCTACCCGGCAGGCCCCTTCCGCGAAGCTGCGGCGACTATCCTCAAGGACCGGCTGCCCCTACCGGACCTGCAATCCTTCCTGGCCGGAGCGGAATCCGCTTTCCTGAAACTCGCGGCGTGCGGAATAACTTCGGTGGGCGCCGTCCTGCAGACCGGCGAGGAGGGGCCGGCGGGCGCTCAGGGGGCATTCGATATCACCCTCATGCAGCTCCTGCTCGAGAAGATCCCTTTGAGCCTGTACGGCATGCTCATCGCCAGCGACTACGGCCAGGTCGAGGCAGCCCTGCAGAGCGCGCTGCATCAGCCGGACTCCGGCGCCGGACACCGTATAGGGGCGGTGAAGATATTCGCGGACGGCACTTTCGGCTCGCGTACCGCATACATGGAGGAACCGTATGCGGACGATCCGCATATGCACGGTTTCCTGACCACCCCCGAGGAGGAGATATATCGCCGCATGACCATGGCCCATCGAGCCGGGCTGCAGGTTGCCATCCACGCCATCGGCGATGCCGGCAACCGTGTCTGTGTCGAGCTCTTCGAGCGGCTCCTCGCGGAACACCCGCGCCCGCACCACCGCCATCGCCTGGAGCACGCGTCCCAGTTGAGCCGGGAGCTCATATCCTCCATGGCACGCCTGGGTATCGTGGTCTCCACCACCCCCATGTACATACTCTCCGAGAAGGATTGGCTGCACAGGCGGCTGGGGTACGAACGGACGAAGTGGACCTATCCCCTCCGCTCCCTGCTCGAGGCGGGAGTGAAGGTTGCCGGCGCCTCGGATGGCCCCATCGAATCCACCGACGTATTGCGTGCGGTGCAGTGTTGTGTGACCAGGGAGGGCTTCGAAACGCAACAGAGCATCTCCGCCGCACGGGCGCTGCGGATGTACACCTGCGATGCCGCCTATTCACAATTCGAGGAGGATGTGAAGGGCGACATCAGCGCCGGGAAACGTGGCGACCTGGTGGTGCTGCGGGCCAACCCCCTCTCCGTCCCGCCACGAGAGATCGGGGATATCCCGGTGGAGTTGACCATCGCAGGCGGCAAGGTGATCTTCGACGGCGGCAATATCGCCTGACCCCTCTGGGATGCGCTTCCAGGCTTCAATTAAAGCCCGATCGAGTGGAGGTGGTCAGCCGGCGGTCGGGGCAAATCACCAGCTGGAATATCTTGGTGTCCAGTTTTCAAGCTTAAACCGTCCAGTTTTGAATTTTGGTTCATCTCCCAGAAGTCAGGCATAGGGGTCGGCCCTGGACTTATGCCTGAGACAGCCAGGAGGAGCAGGAGGAAAGAAGTGTGGCGTCACTCAAATCCCCATGCATATATGCTGGACATATGGCTCAGGCATAAGTCCAGGGCCGACCCCTATGCCTGACACCCACACTTCTCGGAGAAGAACCTGAATTTTAGATAACAATGTGGCTTTGCTTGTTGCCACTACAAGGGCATTTACCTATAATTGTCTAGTTGGGTACGCCCGGGAGCGGGCGATTTAGAAAAAGAGGTGCGGAAATATGCAAACGGAACTGGTTGCCGCCCCCCGCGAAGAGACGGGGAAAGAGGCGGCCAAGAAGATGCGGCACGACGGGCGGATACCGGCCGTGCTCTACGGCCATGGATTCGATACCAGGCTCCTGTCACTGGATGAGAAGGATTTCAAGACCCTGTTGAGGCATGGCCTGCATGGTTTGCTCAACCTCAAGGTGGAGGGGGCCAAGGAGGGTGCGCATACGGTTGTGGTCAAGGAGGTGCAGCGTGATCCTATCAAGGATTATATCCTCCACGTCGATTTCCAGAAGATACGCGGCGACGAGGAGCTGAACGCCGATGTGTCCCTGCAGTTCGTGGGCGAGCCGGTCGGAATAAAAGCCGGGGGCATACTGCAGCACAATCTCTACGAGATCACGGTGCAGTGCCTCCCCAAGGACCTGCCTGAATATATCGAAGTGGACATATCCGCCCTGGACATCAAGGATAACCTCAGGGTAAGCGACCTGGTCAGTATCGAGGGAGTGAAATACCTCAACAACCCCGAGGAGATCGTTGCGGCGGTCGCCCCGAAGCGGGTCAAGGAAGAGGTAAAGGAAGCCGAGGAGCTCTTCGAGGGAGAGGTACCCGAGGAAGAGGCGGCAGAGGGCGCCGAAGCCGAAGCTTCTTCCCAGGAAGAGACGGAATAGACCGGGCGCGTCATGCAGGAATCAACGGGGGCGGGACAACCGCCCCTGTCTTCATGAGGAGTTCTTGTGCGAGGAGGCAGCATGTTCCTGATCCTTGGTCTGGGGAACCCCGGGGAACATTACCGCAGGACCAGGCACAACGCCGGTTTCTGGGCGGTGGAAGAGCTTTCCAGGAAGCATGACGCATCGCTGAAAACACGCAAGGGGTATGACCTGGCAGAGGTCAAGTTCTATACCGAGCATGTCTACCTGGCCCGCCCCGTCACCTTCATGAACCTCAGCGGCAGGGCGGCCCGCAAGCTGCGGCGCAAACTGAAAGTCGATCCCGCGTCGATCCTGGTCATCCACGATGACATCGATCTCAAGGAGGGCGTTATACGCGTCAGGAAGGGCGGCTCGTCCGGCGGCCACCTGGGCGTGCAATCCATAATAGAAAGCCTTGGAACGCAGGATTTTCCGCGCATCCGCATCGGGGTGGGACGCCCCCCCGCGGGCATGGACCCCGCCAAGTATGTCCTCAGCGAGATGAAGGGTGCCGAACTGGACGAGTTCCAGACCTGGTGCGAAAAGGGCGCCGCGGCCGCGGAGGCCGTGGTCATGGACGGGCTGGATGCCGCCATGAACCTCTTCAACTGATCCGCCTGTAGTTCACGTATATTCCCAGACCGAGATGGCATTATCGCCATCATATTCAGCCGCCATATGCGCAGCCATGCCGCTTCTGGCGCCGTCTATAATAGATGGGAGAGCGGACGAGGCCTTGGGGGTGGAACACGTACTATCCCGAAGACATGATCTCCCCGCTTCGATTGCGGCTTCATTCGCAACCACAAAACAAAAATCTTTCCCGCATCGTCGAAAATACGTGGGGGATGCAGCCGTATACCCGGTGAGGAGGAGGAATAAGGAAGGCACGGAGAGAAGAAACGACGGAGATGAAGGTATCAAGGGTTTTTGTTCCAGCAACGCTATTGCTCCTTGCGGCCATCCTGGTGGCCATGTCGGGTTGCGGGAGCAACCCCGAGGCCAAGTCAAAAGTGGATCAGGCGGTGGGGCTCATAGGTAACGCCCAATCCCTGCTGGAGGACCTGCTCAGCCTGGATGAGCGTTGCAACGACCTGGGCACCCGTTTCCCCGACACGGAGGAGACCATAGCCGAGGGTAAATCCCTGGCCGAGATGGCCCTCATGGACGTGGACGAACTGGAGTCCCGCTACGGCCAGGCCCGGGATATTCTCCGGGAAGTCGCGGATATGCGGGACGCCGGGGATTACGCGGAATACGCCCGCCTCGCCCTCGCCGCGGTGGATATCGAGCTGGAGGCCCTGGCCGTGAACCGCCAGATGTTGACCAGCGTCTGGGACATGCTGGACGTGCTGCCCCTCGCGGAGAGCCAGGAGCAACTCTCCTACTACACCGGGGAGATCGAACGCCTGACCGAGGAGGTCTCGGACCTGCTGCAGCAAGGTGCGGATGCGGCCCTGCAAGCCGACCAATATTACAAGGAGCACAGCTTGTGAACCGCAAGACCATACTGGCGCTTGCCGTCCTGTGCCTCTTCCTCGTGGCCGCAACGGCGGGCTGCGGTTCCCAGGCCCGCCAGTACGCGCAGGAAGCGAGGTCCAGTTATATCACCGCCCGCGCCGTCCTGGTCGGCGTCGCCGAATTCCCCGCCCAGATGGAGGCATTGCTGCGCTCCGGGCCTCTGGATAGCGTGTCGGTGGAGGCAGAGGGTCTCATCGGAGATACCCGCGAGCTGCTTCCTTCCGCCTCGTCGGCCTTCCGCACCGTCAGCGAAAAGGCCGATCTGCTCGAGGGCGAGGGGAGCGAGAAGTTCACCCCCTACGCCGAAATGCTGCAGGAGCTGGTGGGCATGAACGAGCAGATCATCAACGCCTACTCGGAGTTCGTCGGCCTCTCCGATTCGATACTGCAGGGGCTCCCCTACGGCGAGGACCCCGCGGCGCTCATGACCTCCCTCGACTACCTGGATACGGTGGTCGTGCGCCTGCAGGAGCTCAACGCTCAGGTGGCGCAAATGGAGGCGGAAGCCGAGTCTCTCTACCGGGAGATAACGGAATAATCCGAACCGATAAGCCACAAGTGAAAAAGGCAAGTCAATGAAGAGGTTGCTGCTGCAGTCGTTACGCGGAAGAGGAAAACCACGTTTTTGGCTGTAGGGAGAGGCGGAAGTATCTACCTCGGGGAAAGGTAGTCGAAAAAGCCTGGGGCAGTCCCGGCACTTTTCTTCAGACTTCAGACCTCATACTTCAGACTACTATTACGGCATATTGTCGCCGCCGAAGAGCTCGCTGACGGACTCGTCCTTGAACACGCTGGCGATGGTGTTGGCGAAGCTGGAGGCGATGGAGAGCACCTCCACTTTGCCGCTGAGGCGCTCGGCCGGTATGGGAAGGGTATTCGTCACCACTACCTTCTTCAGGGGGCTTGCATCCAGCCGCTCCCTGGCGGGGCCGGAGAATATGCCATGTGTGGCACAGGCATGGACCTCCTTGGCCCCGGCCTTTATCAGCGCGTCAGAGGAGGCGGCAAGGGTGCCGGCGGTGTCTATCATGTCGTCGACCAGCACGGCCGTCTTCCCGTCCACCTCACCGATGACGTGGAGCACTTCCGCCTGGTTGTGGCCGGGCCTGCGCTTGTGGAGGATGGCCATGGGGACCCCCAGGTGGTCGGTGTACTTGTTGGCCATCTTCACCCTGCCGGCGTCGGGCGATACTATCACCAGGTCCTGGAATTCCTGCCGGGAGATATACGATGCCAGCAGGGGCACGGCGGTGAGATGGTCCATGGGACCGGAGAAGAAGCCCTGGATCTGGCCGGCATGCAGGTCCATGGTGAGGATGCGATCGGCTCCGGCGACCGTCAAGAGGTCCGTCATCAACCTGGCGCTGATGGGCTCGCGGGCCAGCGTCTTCTTGTCCTGGCGCGAGTAACCGTAATAGGGTATCACCGCCGAGATGCGTTTGGCCGAGGCCCTCTCCAGGGCATCGATCATGAGCAGCAGCTCCATGATGTTGTCGTTCATGGGCTCGGAACAGGTCTGGATGACGAAAGCGTCGGATCCGCGCACGCTCTCCTCGTACCTGACGTAGAGCTCGCCGTTGCTGAAGGTCTTGAGGTCCACCTTGCCCAGGCTGATACCCAGATGCCCGGCGATCTGGCGCCCCAGTTCGGGATAGGACCTCCCGCTGAAGATCATGAGCTTTTTGCGCGTTACCTCCTTCAAGGCTTGCCCTCCTCCTCCTTCTTCTTCTTCTTCTTACCGGTCTTCTTCTTATATTCTAGAATGTTTTTCTGCTGGTTGCGCTCCACACCTAGCGCCCCCGGCGGCACGTCCTTGCTGATGGCCGAGCCGGCTCCCGTTACCGATCCCTTGCCGATGCGCACCGGCGCGATGAACATGGTGTCCGAGCCGATGAAGGCTTCGTCCTCGATTACCGTACGGTGTTTGTGCGCGCCGTCGTAGTTGCAGGTAATGCTGCCGGCGCCTACGTTCACGCCGTCGCCGATATCCGCGTCGCCCATGTAACTGAGATGCGGCACCTTGCTCTCCCTGCCCACCACGGTCTTCTTGGTCTCCACGAATGTGCCCGCCTTGGAGCCGGCGCGGAATACGCTGCCCGGGCGCAGGCTGGCGTACGGTCCCACGTTCACCCCGTCCTCCAGCTCGCTCTCGCGCACCGTGGACTGCTCCACGCTCACTCCGTTCCCGATCAGGGAATCGACGATGCGCACATTGGGCCCCAGGACGCATCCCTCCCCGATGGCCGTCCTGCCTTCCAGTATGACCATGGGTCGCAACAGCGTGTCGCGGCCTATGGTTACCTCGCCACCGATGAAGGTGGTGGAGGGATCCTCCATGGTCACCCCCTCCTCCATCCAGCGGCGATTGATGCGCTGCCGCATCAGGGCTTCCGCCTGGGCGAGATGCTCACGCGAGTTCACTCCCAGGACCTCGCATGCATCGGGCGTGATATGGGCGGAGATGTTCTCCCCCGCGCGCGCCAGCAGCGCGACGGCGTCGGTGAGGAAGTATTCCCCCTTGGCGTTGCCCGTGCCCAGCTCCGGAAGTACCTTACCCAGCTTTTCCCAGTTGAATACGTATATGGAGGTATTGATCTCCTTGATGTTTCTCTCGGCGGGGTCGGCCTCGCTCTCCTCGGTTATACCCTTCACCGCGCCGCTCCCATCCCGCAGGATCCTGCCGTACCCCGTGGGGTCGTCAAGTACCGTGGCGAGGATGGTCACGGCCGGGCCTTTGTCACGGTGCAGCTTGCAGAGGTCGGCCAGTGTGGCCGGGGTGACAAGTGGCGAGTCCGCGGTGATCACCAGCACCTCCTCTGCCGCGATGCGGGGCGCCGCGATCATCACCGCATGCCCGGTACCCTTCCTTTCCTCCTGCACCACGCAGGCGGCCCTTTCGCCGACTTCCTTCTCGACCCCGGGGGCTCCCTTGCCTATAACCACCAGGATACCGTCTACGTGCCCCGCTCCCTTTATCTCCTCCAAGGCGTCCAGTACCCAGGCAAGCATGGGGCGGCCGCAGACGCGGTGCATGACCTTGGGCACGTCGGACTTCATGCGGGTGCCCTCACCGGCGGCGAGGACCAGGGCTACTCTGCTCAACTCCGCCTCCTTCCTCTCCCGACGGCATAATTGTATAGGACAGGTGGTGAGAGTCCAACTCCCGCGGCCGCCGGCAGCCGCGCCGGACCCCATAATCGGGCCGCTTCGAGTCATCGCTTCGCGTCTCGAGCCGCCCTTCCCCGCGCCGCGGCATCCCTCCGCCACGTGCCATCTCCCGGGGAGCGTAGCGGGGCGATCCTGCCGCAAGGTTATAAAATAGGGGGCTCAAAGTACTCCGTTTCATAGTTACGGTGACGCACCGAGAGCGTCGCTGCGCCACGCCCGTTTATCCTGCGCCGTGCAGGGCAAGGCGCGCGACCGAGGCGTACTCTGCGAGTACGCCTGTGGGAACGGAACCAGGCTTGCCGCGAAGCGGGAAGCCGTATTGCGAGGAGGCGAAGCCGACGTGGCAAACTCGCTTGGCTATCACCTTTCAAAAGGACAAGTTCAGGCCCGATATAGCGGCGATCGCATGCCGGCATATTTACGAAACGGAGTACTAACCCTCGTCTCTATCTGGCTGGGGCGGTAGGATTCGAACCTACGATAGCGGCTCCAAAGGCCGCTGCCTTACCACTTGGCCACGCCCCAGAGAAGCGTGAATCCCACCTTACTCCTCTTGGGGCGACTCGCCCTCTCCCTTCTTGACCTTGAAGAACTCGCGCAGGACCGCTTCCTGTATCTTCTCGCGGGTCTCCGAGTTCAAAGGATGGGCGATATCCTTGAAGTCCCCGTTGGGAAGCTTTCGTGAGGGCATTGCTACGAAATAACCACGATCGCCGTCTACGACCCTGAGATCATGGATTACGAAGCAATCGTCGAGGATGATGCTGGCGATACCTTTGACCATGTTCATGTCGATCTCGCGCACAGTAACCCTTGTGATCTCCACGAGTTGTATCCCCCTTAGATAGTCATAATCGTACCGACAAGAAACTTATAAACCATATTATGCCCCTCACGCACCGTTTTCAAGGCTATCGGGCTGGTTTGCTAAACAAATCGTGTAAGCACTGTTCGGCACCGGGGTCAGTGCGGAACTTGTGGTAGTTAACGTGGCGACGATGCCGTTTTTCATGCCGGGGGTCAGTCCGGGAATGGTTGCGAGAAGCGGGGTGACATGGAGATCTCCCCACACCATGGCTGGGTCCCGTGCCATTATCCCACCTGGCTGACGCCGGCCATGCGAAAGCTCGTGCGGACCACCAGCGGAGCGTGCCGCCTCATCTCGCCTTCCAGGGATGCGGCCTCTTCATCGCCTGCGGCCAGGACGAAAACGGTGGGCCCGCTTCCGCTGACCAGGGCGCCGGCTGCCCCCGCCGCGGCCGCCCACTCCAGCAGGGAACCCACCTCCGGCATCAGCTCGCAGGCCGCGCGCTGCAGCGAGTTATACAGGAGAGATCCGATCAAACCGGCGTCTCCCGCGGGCAGGAAGGCGATGAGGGAATCCGGACCCTGGGCGGGAGGATCGTCGCCGCCCGAGAGGTCGTATCGCCGATATACATCGCCTGTAGTCAGAGCGGCCCCGGGATTTACCAGCAGGACCGGCAGGGGTGGGGCTTGCGGGAGGGGGGTTATGCGCTCGCCTCTCCCCTCACCCAGGGCGGTCCCGCCCACCAGGAAGAAGGGGACATCCATGCCGAGGGTGGCGGCCGTGCGAAAAAGCTCCTCCCGGCTCAAAGCCTCGCCGGAGAGGAAGTTCAGGATGCGCAGCACCGCCGCCGCGTCGGAGCTTCCGCCCCCCAGCCCCGCGGCCTGGGGAATGCGTTTTACGAGCCTGATCTTTATCCCCATGCGCAGGCCTGTCGTCGCGAGAAAAACGGCGGCGGCGCGGTGGCAGAGGTTGTCTTCACCGGAGGGAGCGCCTCCCTCCACCGCCAGATACAGCCCCTCCCCTCCGTCCGTCACTTCCATCTCCACCAGGTCGCACAGCTCCACGGTCTGCAGCACCGTGCGCACGGGATGGTATCCATCGGGGCGGGGAGGCCCTGCCTCGAGGTAGAGGTTTATCTTGGCCGGGGCCTCGAGCACCGCCTGGCTGCGCATGCGCCCTCCTTGTCGCCGATCGCCGCGCTTCCATCTTAACACGACACCATGCGCGCTAACGCGCTATCCCGCGAACCGGGAAATCCCATGGCCAAAAAAACGGCGTCATGCGCGATAATAGAATCGGCGGTGACAGGCATAGGGGTCGGCCCTGGACTTATGCCTGAGTAGGTAAGGAAGAGCAGGGGGGAGGACGGGCATAGGGGTCGGCCCTGGACTTATGCCTGAATAGGTAAGGAAGAGCAGGGGGGAGTAAGATAAATGTTATGCATAATCCCCTTGTATAGATACTGGTCATAAGGCTCAGGCATAAGTCCAGGGCCGACCCCTATGCCTGACGGGAAGGGAAGGTGCCGTGGGAGAACTTGCCAGGCCCAGCGTGGTCGCGGAGATCCTCGAGAGGCACGGGCTGCGCCTGACGCGCACCCTGGGCCAGCATTTTCTCGTGGACGGCAACGTCCTCAGGCGCCTGCTCGAGGCCGCCGCCCTCACCCCCGAGGATACGGCACTGGAGATCGGTCCGGGTATCGGCACCCTCACCGAGGAACTGTGCGGCCGCGCCCGCCGCGTAGTGGCGGTGGAGATGGACAGCCGCCTCCTGGCGGTCCTGGATGAGACCCTGGGCCCGCGGCCCAACCTGGAGCTGGTGGAGGGCGACGCCATGCGCGTGGACCTGGCGGGGCTCTTCTCGCCCGGGGAGAAGGTAAAGGTGGTGTCCAACCTCCCCTACAACGTCGCCACTCCCCTCATCCTGCGCCTGCTAAGGGAGCTCCCCCAGGTGGAGAGCATGGTGGTGACGGTGCAGCGCGAGCTGGCCGACCGCTACCTCGCGGAGCCCGGAAACCCGGCATATGGCGGCGTATCGGTGAAGATGCGGCTCCTCGCCGAAGTGCAACGCCTGGCCCGCGTACCCCCCACCGTCTTCATGCCCCCGCCGCGAGTCGACTCGGCCGTGGTTGTCTTCACCAGAAGGGAGATTGCACCCTCCGAGCCTGAGGTGGAGACGTTCTTCCGTTTCCTCAACGCATCCTTCGCCAAGCGCAGAAAGATGCTGGTGAATTCGCTGAGCGGGGGGAGGACCCCCTATTGCCCGCGCCTCCAGGTTGAGGATGCGCTGCGCACCTGCGGTTTCGCCCCGGCTGCCAGGGCGGAGGAACTGACCTGCCGGGAACTCCTCGCGGTCTTCCGTGTGCTCTCGTCCGGCTGAGCACAGGCTTGAGGAAGAGCGGGGCGCGGTCTTTCAAACCAGCCTGGCCGGGCACGCCGGCTACTTTTCGCCTTGCATATACAGGGGCGGATGACTGTCTCGCAGGTCATGACATATATTTCCATCCCGGATATCCGGCCCCCGCCCCACCGCTCGCTGTATCAGGGCGGCGGCTCCTCGCCCCATGCGTGCGGTTCGCCCGCCTGCTCCTCCCAGGCGTAGAAAACGAAGGCTGGGTCCGGCTCCTCGATCTCCGTCAGCGCCGCCGACGAACCGAGAAGGTATGCCTGCATGAAGTCGTAACCGTAGCGGCAGATGGCGCTTACCTGCGGGTTGTCCTCCACGGCCTCGTACAACGGGGCTGACCCGCATACCCGGTTGCTGAAGGCGAAATGGTCTGCGTTGCGGACTATGGCGAGATACCTGGGCGGCGGAGCGCCATCGAAGGTGGCGCGCCGGGGCAGCTCCGGATGGAGAAACGGGGGATCGTCGTCGCCGACCATGAGCATCATGGGGACGTCGATATCCTGCAGGGACTCCTCGAAGGGATAGGCGGGAGCCGAGAAGAGCAAAGCGGCCTTGAACCTCCCGTCCTGGAAGGAGCCGTCCGGGTGGGCCCCGATCTTCCCCAGGGAGGTCACCCCGCCCAGGGAATGACCGCATATCCCCATGGCTTTTTCATCTATGGCACCGTAAAGGAAGGAGGATGGAGTCGCGTTCTCGGCGGCCATCATGTCCACGACGAAGGAGACGTGGTCCAACCTGTGCTCGGCGAGGTACGAGAACAGCAATGCCCTGTCCGCGTCCATGTCCTCGACGAACTGCCGCGCCACGGCGAGGACCTCCCTCACGGATCCCGTGTCGCCCTCCCCCACGCGGGCGAAGGCGATCTGCTCGCTGTACATAGGCGCCCGGGTGTCAACGAAATCCGGGGCCACCACCACGTAGCCGCGCGCGGCCAGGTACTCGCAGAAGAAAGCGGAGTCGTATCCGCATCCGTAGGCGCCGTGGGCGAAAAAGACCAAAGGGTATGGTGCGCCGGACGCGTCCAGGGGGGAATCCAGGGCCACCCGGCTGCGGTAATCGTCCGAGGTCTTGTAGACGTATATCTGCGGCTCGTCCGTAGCTGGATACCAGACCGCGGCGGTGACCGTCTCCGTGCCGCCGCCAGGCTGGGCGTAGTCGAAGTACATTATCCGCAATGCGACATTGTAAAGACCATCCCCGGCCTCCTCCCGCGCCGTTTCCGCCGAGGCGCATCCCGCGAGGGCGGTGAGGGCGGCCAGCATGGCGAGCAGAACGGCCGTTATCGCGCTACTCATCCGGCTGCGCTTCATGCTCTTTTTCATCTGACTCCCATATCGGTTCCGCCACCGATCGTCTCGTATACTCTTATCGGCTCCTGCGGCCGTCCGTATAAAGATGCGAGCATAGGGGCCGTCCTGGACTTATGCCCGGGACATCGCCGTTCTTCGCGGACGGAATCCGATCCTCGCACCGGCATCCGCGGCCGCCCGCATGAACATGAAAACAGGGTATTCCACCGCAAATCGAGGGGCGGTGGAGGTGAGAAATGCGGGGGTTCCGCGCATGATGAAGGGGCGGAACCTTGCCCCCTGGCTGGCTCCGCCCCAGGAATAGCCGGCCTATGTGGTTTACTTCCGCTTGAGCTCGTTTATGCACTTCTGGCAGATGCGGCTGCCCTTGAAAGTCTTGTTCTTATCCGGGTTTCCGCAGATGATGCACCCCGGCTGATACTTCACCAGTATGATCTTCTCGCCGTCGACGAATATCTCGATGGGGTCGCGCTCCTTGATGTCCAGAGTGCGGCGCAGCTCCATGGGAATGACGATCCTCCCGAGCTCGTCGATCTTCCTTACGATGCCTGTGGCTTTCATATCTCGCCCACCCTTTCTGGCTTGTTGGCCCGGTCTTCGTGGTCCGGGCGCACTTCGTTCTCCTTGACAATCCAGGGTTATACCAGGGATATAATTATATGTACATCGCCGGAGGAGTGTCAATAATTATCTTGTAATTTTTTACATGGGAAGGAAAAAATGGACAAAGCATACTACGTGACGACCCCCATCTATTACGTAAATGACCTGCCCCATATCGGTACCGCGTATACCACGGTGGTGGCCGACACCCTGGCGCGCCACCACCGCCTCAAAGGCGAACGCGTCTTCTTTCTCACCGGCGTCGACGAGCATGGCCAGCACGTGGCGCGCGCCGCCGAGCGCAACGGAGTCTCACCGCAGGAATGGGCCGACCGCATGGTCGTGCATTTCACGGACGTGTGGAAAAAGTTGAACATCAGCAACGACTTTTTCATCCGCACCACCTCCCCCCGCCACGCCGAGGTGGCGCGCAAATTCATCCAGAACCTCTACGACAAGGGCGATATCTACCCGGATACCTACGAGGGCTGGTACTGCGTGCCCGACGAGTCCTTCTGGCTCCCCTCCCAGCTGGTGGAGGGAAAATGCCCCCAGTGCGGCAGGGAAGTGGAGATCCTGCAGGAGGAGAATTACTTCTTCCGCCTCTCGGCCTATGCCGACCGGCTGCTGGAGCATATCGATGCCCACCCCGAGTTCGTGGAGCCGGAGATGAGACGGAACGAGGTCACCAGCTTCATCCGCCAGGGGCTCACCGACCAGAGCATCAGCCGCAAGACCCTCACCTGGGGCATCCCGCTTCCCTTCGACGAGAACCAGGTGATGTACGTGTGGTTCGACGCGCTGCTCAACTACATAAGCGCCATCGATTACGGCATCGACGACGCGCGCTTCGAGAGCATCTGGCCCGCCGACGTGCACCTCATCGGCAAGGAGATCCTGCGCTTCCACGCCATTATCTGGCCGGCCATGCTCATGGCCGCCGGGCTACCCCTCCCCCGCCAGGTCTTCGCCCACGGCTGGCTCACGGTGGAGGGCGAGAAGATGTCCAAGTCCAAGGGCAACGTCATCAGCCCCTACGAGCTCATCGATGAGTACGGCGTCGACGCCTACCGTTACTATTTCCTGCGCGAGTTCTCCTTCGGCTACGACGGCAACTTCTCGCGCGACAACATGACCGGGCGCTACAACGCCGACCTGGCCAACGCCCTGGGAAACATGGTCAGCCGCGTGCTGGCCATGGTGGAGCGCTATCGCGGCGGCGAGGTCCCCGAACCCGGGAGCGCGGGGGAGGAAACGGACGCGGTTCTCAAGCAAGCGGCCGCGAAGGTCTTCGGCGAAGTTGACGCCTACATGGAGAAACTGGCCTTCAACGAGGCCCTGCAGGCCATATGGAGTTACCTGGGAGCGGTCAACCGCTACGTGGACGAGACCGCCGCCTGGGATCTGGCCAAGGACCCCGCTCTGGCCGCACGCCTGGACACGGTCCTCTACAACCAGGTGGAGGCGGTGCGCCTCACCGCGCTGCTGGTGCTCCCCTCCATGCCCGGGACGGCCGAGGGCATCTGGCGCCGCCTGGGCTTTTCCGACTCGGTGCATGTCCACCACCTTCCCGCCGCAGGTGCGTGGGGCCTCTACCCCGCCGGACAGAAGGCGTCCAAGGGCGATCCGCTCTTCCCCCGCATAGAAAAATAGAGAACATGAACCTCGTCGACACCCACGCCCACCTGGACCTTCTCAAGGAGGACGTGGGGAAAGCCCTGGGAACGGCCGCCCAGGCCGGAGTGACCAAGGTCATTACCATCGGCATAGACGTTGAGTCCAGCCGGCGCGCGGTGGAGTACGCCCATCGCTTCCCCCAGGTGCGCGCCGTGGTGGGCATGCATCCCCACGACGCCCTGGACCTGGACGACGCCGCCCTGCGGGAACTGGCGCGGCTGGCCGCGGACCCCCGCGTGGTGGGCATCGGCGAGACGGGGCTGGACTTCTACCGCGACCTCTCTCCCCGCGGCGACCAGGAGCGCGCCTTCCGTAAGCTGCTCGAGCTGGCACGGGAGCTGGAACTGCCCGTGGTGGTGCACGACCGCGAGGCCCACGCCGATACCATGCGCATCCTGGAGGAGTACGCGCCCTTCGCTGGCCGCCTCATCATGCACTGCTTCTCCGGCGACCTGGAGATGGCACGCGCCGTGATGGACATGGGGGGTTATATCTCGGTGGCCGGGCCGGTAACCTTCCATAACGCGCGCAAGCTGCAGGACATCGTGCGCGAGCTGCCGCTGGAGAAGCTGCTCATCGAGACCGATTGCCCCTTCCTCTCCCCCCACCCCTACCGCGGCAAACCCAACTCGCCCTGGAGGGTGAGGGTGATCGCCGAGAAGGTGGCGGAGCTGAAGGGCATCCCGGTTGAAGACCTTTCGCTGCCCGACCCATTCCAACAACGAGAGAGGTAGGCCCTTCTCCACGCATTGCCGGGTTCATATCTCTGAGAAAGCCGAAGTTGTTGAAGCAAGCCCTTCAACCGCGAAACCGAAGGAACGCCGAACCCGTACAGGCCTCACCTTGCCGCCTCAATCGGGATCTGCTGCCGATTGTGACGCCTGCCGATCATTGCCAGCTATGCGGAAACCCCTCGCACACCTCGTATACTTTTCCCTCGTTGGTATCCAGAACGAGCACCAGGCTCTTACCGCTTTCGCGATCATACCCGGCAAGCATCAGGAAGGCGCTCGCGTCGGTGGCGTCGCAGGTGTAGACGTTCACCATCTGCAAGGCATCGCCGGTGATCTCATGTGGTTTTACCGCATATTCCGTGTTTTCCTGGAACATGGAGAGGAAACCGAAAGCAGGCACGTGATTCTCTTCCCCGTTTTTCAACCCCCTTACTAGCCTATACCTGCGATAATAGACGGTACAGACCACATGGAGAGTTCCGTGTGCAAGCATGTTTTCCCTTCTCGCTGTCTGAGGCCGGGCTGAACCCGGCCGGTGGAGCGGGAGATGTCATGTATATTTGATCCCAGGCGAGGCGGCGGAAGCGGATGGAAGGGGAGCACCATGGTGAGGATGATCGCAGGCCCTTCAGAAGTTGTGGCGGCGGGAGATCCACCGAAGAGGATCGAGGAGTTCGTCGGAAGCGCGAGTACGGGAACCGCGGGGATCAGCATAGCCTTGATGAGAAGCCCGGCGGGATGGACCGAGCCGGGTCAGACCCCCGAATTCATCGAGTACTCCCTGGTGTTGAAGGGGGTGCTCAGGGTCAAGACCCGGGACTCGGCCTACGACGTGCACGCCGGGCAGGCCATTATGGTCGAGAGCGGTGAATGGGTCCAGTACAGCACCCCGCTCCCCGAGGGCGCCGAATACGTCTCCGTCTGCGTGCCCGCCTTTTCGCTCGAGACCGTTCACAGAGACGGGTAGAGGAGCGATCCGGAGGGTTCCTCCGAGCCGGATTCCGCATCCTTTCATTTCTTGGCGCGGCCGCTCATGAGATAGCGCTGAAGAAGAGGACGCCCAGGGGGATTCCGGCGGCGATGCCCAGGAGCTGGGGCCAGAGGCTTCCCGCGTTCTCCTTCACCGCCTCGAGCAGTTGCGCCCTCGAGACCTTCCTCAGCACCAGGTAGAGGGGGAAACCTCCCATGGCCACGAAGACGACGCCGCAGACCGCCCATCCCCACGCCAGTCCCTCGGCCTTGAAGAAACCGTATTCCAGGAAATTCCATCCCAGCGAGAGGAAGATGGCGGGCCAGAAGAGGACGGCCACCAGGCTCGCCTTGCTGTCGCTCGCGGAGAGCATACCCGCATTCGGGAAGGGTGAAGCCACCTGGCTCATGGAGCCCCCACCGAGCGGAAAGATGCCCACGCTCACGAAGACGATGGCGATGCAACCGATGATCGCGACCGGGAATATCCACCAGTAGCCCGGCGCGGGATGGGCTATCTCGTAGGGGCCCCCGACGGCGACCATGCCCCCCAGGTCCATCACGCCGCGCATGGCCAGGAAGAGGCAGGTGAGCAGGAAGGCGAACCCGAGGGGGAGCAGTATCAACCACAACCACTGGCGCGGAGAGGTCCGCACGTCGCCTTCATCCCGCACATGCGCGGGATCCGTCTCCGCGAAATCGACGTATTCCGGCTCTCCGGACGCACTCTCTTCTCTGCGGGGTGTGCCGGTATCCGGAGGCGGGGGTACGTTCGTCTGTTGCATCCAGGCGGGGTCGGTGGGGTCCATCAGGTTTCGGCCTTTCTATCCAGCCATGCGCTGTACACCTCGCGCTGCGCTACGGCGTACTTCTGCGCCACCGCCTTCACCGCCTCCCGGGGAGCCAGGCCATCCGCGACGAGCGCTGCCACCTCATCGACCAATCCCGGCAGGGGGGGAGCTTCATCCTCACCGCCGGGCGCCACGATGACCACGAACTCCCCCCGCGGCTTTTCCCCACCCAGGGAAGCCAGGACCTCGGACGCCGTCCCGCGCAACACTTCCTCGTGCAGTTTGGTCAGCTCCCGCGTGACCACTATCGTTCGCTCCGGCGCCAGTTCGGCCAGGTCCTGCAATGTCTCCAGCAGGCGGTGGGGAGCCTCGTAGAAGACGACCGCCTCGCCCTGACGCAGGAGGCCGACGAGACGGGTCCGCCTCTCGCCGCGCTTGCGCGGGATGAAGCCGTCGTAGCGGAAACCGGCTAGGGGAAGCCCCGACAGGGCCAGGGAAGCGGTGAGGGAACTGGGGCCGGGTACGACCTCGACCTGCAGGCCGCGCCGGGCGCATTCCACGACCACCCGGAAGCCCGGGTCCGCCACGCCCGGCATACCCGCGTCGCTGACCAGGGCCACCTTCTTGCCGGCTCCCACTTCACCGGCGATGGACTCGGCCTTCTCGCGCTCGTTGTGCCCGTGGTAGCTGGTCACCGTGGTGTGTATGTCATAGCGGGAGAGGAGTTTGCGCGCCCGCCGCGTATCCTCGGCGGCCACCAGGTCGGCCTCCCGCAGTACGCGCAGCGCCCGCAGGGTGATGTCCTCCATGTTCCCTATGGGCGTCCCCACAAGAAAGAGCTTCCCTTCATCCATACATGGATTATATACGCTTGTGTCCCGACATGGGGTCAGCCCCGTGATGTGGTTTCGGATCTACCTCGAGTTACGGGAGAGGAGGGTGTTCACCAGTTCGATCTGCGCATCGTAGTCCATGTCTGGTGCGAGCTTGGCGATGCGTTCGAGTATCTGGGCGGAGGCGTAGTACATGAATATGGGCTCGGGGCGCGAGGACACCCTCTTGCATATACCGTGCTCGGAGAGCTCATCCAGTGCTTTATCCACCTCTTCCCGGGAGCGGCCCAGGCGTATGCCTATCTTCTCCGCGCTGTCCACGGTGCCCGGGTTGTCCTTGAAAAAGGTAATTAATTCCAGTTTTATTCTGTCGATGTCCGCGTCGCGGACGATGAAATTACCTACTCTTGCCAACTCTCTACCTCGTATTCCTCCGGTCGCTTTGCTTCCTTCCCTCCTGCTGACCCATCTATAAACGTCACGCCCCGGACCAAGCCACGGAAGAGCGGCTCCGTAATTTCCCTTTCCCCCATCCGGTCTCTTCCTTCGGGCCCTAAAGGCGTGTTTTTGCCTCCTGCTTAACGCTATTTAAATCGGCATAAAGCGGCCCCTCCTTGAACCGCCTGCATATGATAAAGACCCTTGTAAAAACGTTATCTCCTGCCGATAATATGCTCTGTATCGTAAACGGTATCTCAAACGACCATATAGATGAGCGATCAAGGTGACATGACGGCGATGAGCGCACAAAAAAGCTTCCCGGCTTGGAGGATCTTACTGACCGGCCTTACCGTTCTGCTCCTGCTTCTCCTGGCCATGCCGGTGGGTGCGGCCGCACAGGACCGGCCGGCGCCACCCGCGGACCCCTGGGCGGCTGACCGCCCCGATGACAACGGGGGTAAGGTCGACCTGGGCTGGGCGGACAGCCTGTCGCCGGACATCGCCGCCTACCGCGTCTATCGCGCCCAACGGCCGGGCGGTCCATACGCCCTCCTCAGCGAGCGCTCCACCGCTTCCGGCGTGAACTACCTCGGCTACGTCGATACGGGTTTGAGCGACGGCACCACCTATTACTACGCGATCACCGCCGTGGACTCCCTGGGCCGCGAGAGCGGCTACTCGCCCGAGCTCCCGGCAACCCCGCAAGCCCAGAGGTTCGAGGCGGCGGTGAGCGTGCAGAAGAGCATGGTCCTCTCCATCGCCGAGCAGAAGCTCTACTGCATGGAGAACGGCCGCGTGGTATACGTCTTCCGGGTATCCAGCGGGGCGGGCGGAACCCCCACCCCCACGGGCAACTTCAAGATCCTTTACCACGACCAGGCCCACCCGGTGCCCAAGTATCCCGGATGCGTATGTTACTACTGGATGGGCTTTTACGCAGACTACGCCATCCATGCCTGGCCCACCTACAACGGCGTGCAGTCGAACTACGAGGGGCTGGGCTACCCGGCCTCCCACGGCTGCGTCCGCCTCGATCCCACCCAGGCTCATATACCTTTCTACTGGGCCCCGGACGGAACGCCTCTCTCTATTATCGCCGGCAACTTCCAGCAGCCGCCCGCGCCCATCCAGGGAGGGCACGTCTCCAGGGGAACGGATGAGGCCGCCAAGACTTGGTATTTCGCCGAAGGCTACACCGGTGTCGGCTTCAACGAATACGTCTGCATCTTCAACCCGCAGGAGCAGGTTGCGGCGTTCGACATAGACATGATGCTCCCCGACGGCAGCGTGCATACCCAACCCTTCACCGTGGGGGCCAAGAGCCGCATCACCCTGAACGTGGATGATTTCCAGGGCATGTCCGACACCAACGTGTCGGTGCGCATCCGCTCGCAACAGCCGGTGGTGGCGGAGCGCGCCATGTACTTCGACTACAACGGCAAGACCGGGGGGCACGTGTCCCTTGGGGTTACGGAACCCTCCCCGAACTGGTATTTCGCCGAGGGGTACACGGGGGGCGGTTTCGACGAGTATATCCTCGTGCTCAATCCCAACGCCCAGGATGCCGTGGTAACCTTCGATTTCATGAAGCCCGACGGCAGCGTATACAGCGAGGATTTCCCGGTGGGGGCGAACAGCCGTGCCACGGTGAACGTGGACGCGGTGCCGGGGATGGACAACACGAATGTCTCGGTCAAGCTCACCTCGGGCATCCCGGTAGTGGCCGAGCGCGCCATGTACTTCGGTTATAACGGCATCGACGGCGGCACCGTGAGCACCGGCGCCTCCCAGCCCTCCCTGGAATGGTACTTCGCCGAGGGGTACACGGGGGGCGGCTTCAACGAGTATATCCTGGTCCTCAACCCCAATCACGCTGACGCCCAGGTGACCTTCGATTTCATGAAGCCCGACGGCAGCGTGTACACGCAGGTCTTCCCGGCGGCGGCCAACGGCCGCACCACGGTCTACGTGGACGCCGCGCCGGGCATGGACTCCACCGACGTCTCGGTGAAGCTTACCTCGAGCATCCCGGTGGTGGCGGAGCGGTCCATGTACTTCGGGTATCCCGAGTGCCCGGGCGGGCACGTGCAGGCTGGCACCATCGATCCCGGCATCATCCGCTATTTCGCCGAAGGCTATACCTCGCGCTTCTTCGACACCTACCTGCTCGTGATGAACCCCGGCGACGGTGAGCTCCCGGTGGTGGTGACCTTCTGCCGCCCCGACGGCACCTATGTGAAGCAACCCATGATGGTCGGCGCCCACAGCCGCGCCAGCCTGAAGGTGAACCTGGTGCCCAATCTCTCCAGCTCTGAGTTCTCCATCCGCGTGGATACGGGCGGCCCGGCCGTGATCGAGCGCGCCATGTACTTCAGCTACCCCCGCTAGGGGTCAGCCCTCCACATTCCACAAGATACGTGGAGATTGCAACTGCCGACTTACGCTGGCAATCTTGTGGAATGTGGAGGGCTGACCCCCGGCGGATTGCAACAAGATACGTAGAGATTGCAACTGCCGACTTACGCTGGCAATCTTGTGGAATGTGGAGGGCTGGACCCCGGCGGAGTGCAACAAGATACGTGGAGATCGCAACTGCCGACTTACGCTGGCAATCTTGTGGATTGTGGAGGGCTGGACCCCGGCGGAGTGCAACAAGATACGTGGAGATTGCTACTGCCGACTTACGCTGGCAATCTTGTGGATTGTGGAGGGCTGGACCCCGGCGGATTGCAACTCCGAAGGTTCCCCAATCGTCTATAATCCAAGGTGACGCGAGCTGATGCAGAGAATAAGATTATGGAGAGAGCTGGGCCGGTCAGCCTGGGAACGCGGGGTCACGCGCCCTGTACGAGGATAGGCGGAAATGTTGCGCCTTGTGTTTCCACAGGGCGCTCTTCCAGGTTGAGCTGCCCTTTTACCAGCGGATATGAAGAGAGGTTGCCGGATTGATCTGTCCTGAATGTGGCAGTTACCAGCCGGATAGAGCCAAGTACTGCGGGATATGTGGTGCGGGGCTATCCCAGGATGGGCTGATGGAGAGTTTCCTCGGCGAGGATTCCGAGCACGATATCGTCATCCCCCGCCACCGCAGTTTCTGGTTCTACCTGGCCATTTTCAGCATCGTCCTCCTGGTGCTGGCGGCCTTCGCCGGTGCGGGCTACCTGGTGTACAGGATCGCCTGGGGGGGAGACGAAAGCGACCAGGATGAGGGCACCGTCGAGGATACGACACAGCATTATACCGATCCCGAGCTCGGATACGGCATCTCCTATCCAGAGAACTGGTCCCTGGAGCCGGGCATCCCCGCCGAGGGCGAGCTCGCGGCGCTTACCTTCAACCTTACCTCCCGTAAGAACATGGAGTTGCGCGTCTATCAACTGGATCCGATAGTCTCCATCGGGGGCATCGACGCCATAGAGGAGTACCTGGTAGAGGACGCCACGGCACGCATCCTCGCGCTGGGAGGACAACTGGACGCCGGGGATGCCTCGCAACCATCGGGCAGCCGGCCCGGATACGGCCAGGAAGAGACGGCTGTCGTGCCGCCGGGAGAGGGCGCGGCGCCAGGCGAGACGGAGGAGATCACGTCGGAGGATATGTTCACGTCCACCCACATCTCCGACTTTCCCGCCTTCTACACGGAGTTCTCAGCCAACACCATGGGCGAGGAGACGGAGTTCCTCCTCTATTACATCGTTGCCGGGGACTATATATTCTTCTTCCAGGGGCGCGCTCCGGCGAACGAGTTCGAAGACGTACGCCCGCAGTTCTTCTCCATCACACGTTCCCTTACTTGGGAGGATATCCTGAACGACCAGGCCCCGGACAAGACACCCGACATAAGCGGCGTTCGGACCCCTGTGATAATCTTTAACGGTTCTTTTCCGAGAAGTGTGGGTAGAGTATAAAAGCGGCGGAAGCCGGCGCGGGCTGCAGCCCGTTTCCCCCAAGAGGTCGATATAGGGAGGTGGAGCGATTGCGTATCGTGGTTACTGGCGGAGCGGGATTCATCGGTTCCAATCTCGTGGACACATTGCTCGATGAAGGGCACGCGGTGACGGTCGTGGACAACCTGTCCACGGGCAAGTTCGAAAACCTCGTGGGTGTCAAGGAAGCCGCCAAGGAGAACCGTTTCTCCTTTCTCCATACGGATATACGTGATGATGCCATCATCGCCGCCTTCAGGGGGAAGGAGCAAGACGCGGTCATTCATCTGGCCGCACAGCCGGACGTGCGTTTCTCGGTCAAGGATCCGGTGTTCGATGCGGACGTCAACGTGCTGGGCACCCTCAACGTGCTGCAACTTGCGGCGGATAACGGCGTCAAGCGCTTCATCAACACCAGCTCCGGAGGGTGTGTCTACGGCGAGCCGGATTCCATCCCAGTGGCCGAGGATGCGCCCAGGCGGCCCGACTCCCCTTACGGGGTGAGCAAAAACGTGGCCGAGGAATATATCCGTTACTACGAGCGTACGCGGGACATCTCCTGCTGCACCCTGGCCCTGGCCAACGTATACGGTCCGCGCCAGAACGCCTTCGGGGAGGCGGGAGTGGTGGCCATCTTCATCGGCAAGATCCTGGCCGGTGAGGAGTGTACCATCTTCGGGGACGGTGGTCAGACACGGGACTTCGTATTCGTGGAGGACGTGGTAGACGCCTACCGCTCCGCGCTGTCCAGGGGTGACGGTGAGTTCCTGAACATCGGAACCGGCGTGCAGACATCGGTGAACGAACTGTATAACGGCATCGCGGAGATCATGGACTGGGATATAGCTGCCGTCTATGCTCCGCCCCGGGAGGGAGAGCTCGACCATATCGCCCTCGACGCCGCCAGGGCGGGAGAAGCCCTCGGCTGGAGGCCGCGCACCACCCTGCAGGATGGGCTCTCGCGTACCGTGGAATGGTATAGCCAGAACCTGCGGAGGTAGACTTGCCCTTTATCGATTTACATTCTCATATACTACCCGGCTTCGACGACGGCGCTTCCGACGATGGGGAATTCCTGGAGATGGCCCGCGTAGCGGTGCGGGGAGGGACCGTATGCATGGCGGCCACTCCCCACTACGACCTCGAGAGCCTCAACCTGGAGTTGCCGGCGGTATTCGCGGCGGTGGAAGAGCACCGCGGACTGCTGCACGAGAATGACGTCCCCCTGGAGCTCGTTGCGGGGGTGGAGGTGCGGATAAACGCCGGCCTCTACCGCCTGGCCGCAGATGGCGACGGCATGGAGGAGCTCGCCCTGGGAGGAAACGGGAAATACCTGCTGTGCGACCTTCCCCTCATTGACGTGCCGACCGCGACCCCCGATATCCTCTTCAAGATCCAGCTCAGCGGTTTCACGCCCATCCTCGCCCACCCCGAACGCAACCGCTTCCTCGCGAACAGGCTCGAGAGGGTGAGGGAACTGGTGGAACGCGGGGTGGAGATCCAGGTCAACTCCGGCAGCCTGGAGGGATTGTACGGCAAGGCTGCGCTGCGCAACGCATTCGCCCTCCTCGACGAAGGCATAGCGCGTCTGGTGGCATCGGATGCGCACAAGCCCAACGGACGCAGCGCGGATCTCTCGGGAGCGGCCCGGTTCCAAAAGCGTGAGGAGCCGGAAATCATGAGCCGATTCTGGATCAATGAGAGCTGCCCGACCTTCATTTATGCTGAGCCCAAGGCTAAAAGAGGCCAAAAGAGATTCCCTGTGCAG